>JALNXI010000190.1 GCA_023230425.1 Methanoculleus sp.
AGCCGTGCCCCGACTGTAAGGCCGATCGATTCGAGTTCTTCCGGTTCCCCCGGGGAGAAGACTGCGCATCCTGATTCCGTCATGGTATCACTCCAGAAGAGTGGTTTAGCGGGCGATGACTTCTTTCCTCCGGCGCCGTCGTGAGCGAGATCCCGGGCGCAACCTGCATCAGAGCACCAATTGAACTCAGCCACACCGAAGAGGGTCAGGCGGGCAGGAGAGGGTCCGGTTATCCGGATCGATAGCCCAAAGATCCCCGTCGGGCCCAATCACCTGTGGTCGTGGGGCGGCGCGACCCATTCAACCCTGAGTTGAAAAACCTTCAAATAAGTTGAACGAAGGGATTAAGTCTTATAATATATTAGGAAAAATCCATTTTCGTCATCTAAATGTAGATACAAAAATAGATAATTATTTAAATCGATCTGGAAGAATAACTATTCATGCCGCTTCGCTCCCGGGATCTCCCCGGTATCGGAACCAAATATGAATTCGAATCGGTGGCAGGAGATACCATCGCCGTCATCTGGAGGACATCAGGAAACGTGCAGGTCTACCTGCTTGCAAAGGACTTCCCGGTGCCCTGCGTCGCTGAACTCTCGGGAGCGGAGGCCCGGTGGCTCGGGAGCATCCTCTCGGGCTCCCCGGTGAGGCCGGCGAAGGAGGGAGTGGAGATCATCTTCTCTACGCTCACGGATCTGCGCATAGGCATCCGCACCTGCACTGTTGGAAAACGCCTTGCCGGAAGGTGCGCGGGGGACCTTCCTGCCGGCGTCACTGTCATCGCAATCTCCCGCGGCGGGAAAAACATCACGAACCCTCCGCCGGGTATGGCCCTTTTGGAAGGTGATCTGGTCATCGCTGTCGGCGAGAGCGGCACGCTCGAGGCGTTCGAGGAGGGGATCCAGAGATAATGGAGGAGATCGCTATCGCACTGGGGATCAGTCTGATCCTCGCTCTGGTCTCCCGCCGTCTCTCCCTGCCGCCGGTCCCGTTCTACATCCTTGCCGGGCTCGCTCTCGGGAAGAGCGGACTTAGCCTCGTTACCCCGTCACCGGTCTCTGACTTCTTCGTCGACCTTGGCCTCGTCTTTCTGCTCTTCTACGTAGGGCTCGAACTCAAGCCCGACCGGATCCTCGCGAAGCGGTTGGCTTTCCTCAAAGTCGGGCTCATCGACCTGAACATCAATCTGGTGATCGGGTTTGTCGCGGCGCTGGCGCTCGGTTTTCCTTTCCTGGATGCGATCGTCGTAGCGTCTGCGTTCTACATCAGCAGTTCCGTCATTGCGTTTGCGTCGATCCTCGAGAACAAGAAAATGGTGCTCCGTGAGTCCGAGACAGTCGTCTGGATGATGGTCTTTGAGGATATCGTCCTTGTCTTCCTGATCGTCGCCCTGCACTCAGGATTTACCATCCCGGTCGGCATCGTTGCCCGGTTTGCCGTAGTGGCGGCGATCTTCTTCCTGGTGTGCCGCTGGGGGAAGGAACCGATCCGCCGGATCCTCAACCGGGACGACGAGCTTCCGGTTCTCCTCACCTTCACCCTGGTGGTTGCCGCCGCGTTCTTTGCACAGGCGATCGGTATACCCGACACCCTCACCGTCATCGCGCTCGGGGCCGCGCTCTCTACCACCTCACCGTCCGCGCTTGAACGGCAGGCCCGGCCCTTCAAGGACGTCTTTTTAGTCCTGTTCTTTGTCTTTTTCGGGATATCCGTCGAGTTCTCGGGAGAGATAGGCCTTGCTGCCATCGCCGCGGTCAGCCTGCTTGCCGTCCTGAGCAAACTCATCTCGGGCGTGCTCATCGGGCGGCAGATCCATGGATCGGCCACGGCGGGTATCGAGATCTGGTCAAACACCATTGCCCGCGGTGAGTTCTCCATCATCATCGCGGCGCTCTACGGGTCGGCCGCGGCCACAAGCATCATCGCCGGTATCGTCGTCGCAACGTCTGTCGCAGGATCGTTTGCCGCAAAGTACAGCCCGATCTTAAAACAGCACTGGGCGCGACTGCGGTCCCGGTTCGGTCTTAAGGCCACGCGCCCGCTCATGCACTAACTGGGTGAACTACCCCCCGCTTACGCAGGGGGTCTTCCCGCTCATGCCGCCGCCGAGCCCCGCAGAGATAAAGAAAGTCTTTTCTTTCCCGGCTCACTACCAGGACGACCGTGATGCGGGAATGATCGCTTCCTCGCTAGCGCGCTACCGGAGTCTGGTCCGGGAAGTCCGGGCCGAGACCGTCATCGGCGCCCCGCCCGCTATCGTCTGGCGGGTGCTGACCGACTTCACCTCCTACCCCGACTGGAACCCGTTCATCCGGTCGATCGAGGGGAAACCCTGGGTGGGAACGCGTCTCTCGGTCGATATCCGGCCGCCGGGACGGCGAAGCATGCGATTTCGACCGATGGTGCTGCGGGTCGCAAAAGACCGCGAGCTCCGGTGGATCGGCCGGGTCCTGGTCGCCGGGCTCTTCGACGGCGAGCACCGGTTCACCATCATCCCTGAAGGTGACGGTTCCCGTTTCGTCCAGGCGGAGGTCTTCACCGGGCTGCTGGTGCCTGTCGTCGACCTCACCAGCACCCTCCGGGCGACCCACCTCGGCTTCCTGCTCATGAACCAGGCGCTCAGAGGGCGGGCGGAGCGGTCCATCGCCGGGGAACCTTCTTAACCGCGACGTCCCCAGTATCTGCATGGATCCGCTCGCCGCCACTGCAGCGTTCCGGCAGCCCCTCCTCCGGGACGGTGGGCGCTGCGTATGAGGCTGACGGTCCTCGTGGACAACGCCACGCTCACCGACCGCTACTTTCTCGCAGAACCCGGGCTCTCGATCTACATCGAAGACGGCGCAACCCGCGTCCTCTTCGACGTCGGCTACTCAGGCATCCTCGTCGCCAACGCCCGGAAGATGGGGATCGACCTCCTCCGCGTCGAGGAGATCGTCCTCTCCCACGGTCATCTCGACCACACCTGGGGTCTCGACGCGCTGCTCCGGCTCCATACCGAGGCGATCATCGAGGGCCGGGAACGGATCGAGCCCACGTTCGTCGCTCATCCCGACGCATTCCTCACCCGGAGCCGTGATGGTGCGGGAGAGATCGGGTGCCACCTCTCGGTCGAGGAACTCTTCCGGCACGGGAAGGTCCTCCTCACCACGGCCCCTCTCTGGCTGACCGAGAACCTGGTCTTCCTCGGCGAGATCGAGCGGCGGTTCGAGTTCGAAGAGGCACCTTCGGGCGGGTATCTGCTCAATCGTCGAGCAGGCCCGGGAGGTCTGCGGCGAAGACCGGATCGCCGACATCATCGGCGGATTCCACCTCCTTGACCCGCCGCCGGAACAGATGCAGGGGATACTCGACTACTTCTCGGATGTGCAGCCGGCGGCCCTCCATCCCTGCCACTGCACCGGTCTTGCAGCGAAGGTTGCGCTCTCGAAGGTCGCGGATGTCCGGGAGACGGGCGTCGGGCTACACCTGGAGTACGAGTGATCAGGGAGTAATCACCCTGAGTGCCGGGATCTCCCCGTGCTCAGCCTCATAGGCCCGGACAGCCTCCGGGGCGCCGAGGAGGAAGCGGCGGGCGTTGTTGTAGACGGCGGGGTATGCACTCTGGTCGAGGGAGGCAAGGAGGCCGGCGAGCACGCCTGCCGCCGGCACACGGTAGCGGGGCTCCATCGCATCGATGAACGCGAACGCGTCCAGGGCCCGGACGGTGCTGTACTCGTTCACCCGGGCGAGCCTCCGGAGGACCTCCGCGAGGTAGGCCCGCCCCTCTTCGGTCTCAAGCGACCGTTTCCTGTTCAGCGCGAACCGCCCGTAGAGCGCCCGCTGCTCGCTCGCCTGCTCGACCGCGAAGGCAGGCGAGGACTCGATCCCGCGGAGGATCGTAACCAGATCGTCGCAGTCGCTCCCGGCGACTGCGGCGAGGAAAGACTCCCACGCGACAGGGTTTTTGGCCGATTCTGCGGAGAAGGCCTTGAGTATCTTCAGGCGCTCCGGGGCGCTGCTCTCGATGACCAGCCCGAACGCGGTGAGGCGGTCGGTTGCGGCCGCAGCCTCGCGGAATTGCCCGGCGACCAGCCGGTGGACCTCCGGGGCGTCGAGGGTGGCGAGGATCGCGAGACAGGCGTTCTTCCTCTGCCGCCGTCGTATCGCCGCGGCCTCGTCCTCCAGGTAACCGACCCCCCCGGGAGCGCTCACCGCCGCCCGCCGGTAGATCCTCAGGAGGGTATCTCGATGCCGGGCGGCTATGGCAGCAAGGATCTTCTTTCTGGCGTCGTGGAGTGCGCGGTAGTGATGGGCGAACCGCTCGTCGTCTACCGACGGGAAGATAGTCAGGAACTGCCCGCCCGCCTCCTCCATGAGGCGGTCGTCGGTGAGAAGGCCGGCACAGAGATCGGCGAACCGGGCAGAGACTGCCGCCTCCGGATTCTCAAGGATCCGGATCATCTCCCTCTCGGCGAGCGCCGCGAAAGCGGTGAAGCGGCCGACGATATCGGCATCCTTCAGCACCTGGAGATAGAGTTCGTCCTCCGGCGGTCGGTATGCCACCTTCCCGTAGAAAGAGTAGCCGCGGTTGAGCGAGAGGAACGCCGGGCGGTCGACGCCGTCGAGGCTGATCTCCCCTGCCTCATCTGCTATACGGACGGCCCGG
>JALNXI010000191.1 GCA_023230425.1 Methanoculleus sp.
GTCCGGCACCAATCTCGTCAGGGATGAACGACAGCCGGAAGAGGGTGGGCGTTACCAGAGCCCGATAACGGAAATTTTCGGTCGGATCCACCGAGATCGATTATCAGTTCTCTGCTGGAGCACTACCATCGGACAACTTCGGAAAGGTCCGGTAAAACTCATGTTCAGGAGGATGCTGTGGGAAAGATTCGGAAAAACACCAAGATTTTTATCCATTTCTCCCATAGAATATAAGAATGCCTCGCCTCTATCTCGGAAAGATCATGCTCCGCTGGTGCGACTCCTGCCATACTCCTGTGCTGGCCGGGGTCTGCGCCTGCGGCGCCCCGACCCGCCCGGTAGCCGTCACGCCGCCGGGAGATGCACGCCCTGCGTTTCCCGACGACGTCGAGCGGATCAACCATATATTCTGCGAGCACTTCGGAGCGCCGCTGATACCGGATGGACAGATCGCGCTCCTCAACAAGGTTCCCGCTGATGACCGCATGGATGAGATCGTCCTTGGCGGGGCCGTCGTGGGCGCGGTCCGCTACATCGCCGGAGAGCAGCGCTGGGAGCCCCTCCCGCGCCCGAACGCAGCGGCCTTCATGCGGCCGACGAAACGCTACGTCGTCATCGACGACGGTGCGATCCCATCCATCCGTGACGGAGGGGCAAGCGTCCTCGCCCCGGGCCTCATCTCGATCGACCCTGCCGTCGCCGAAGGCGACGAGGTCTTCATCCTGACGAAAACCGGCGAGTGCATCGGCGTCGGCAGGGCAAAGATCGATGCCGCCACTGCCGGGACGATGGAGAGAGGGGTTGTCGTCAGGACGCGGAAGAACGCCCCATCTGTCTGCGCCCCGGGTGAGGCGACATGGGAGGATGCCGTTGCGGCGAACAGGGATGCCCTTGCCGGGTACGAATCCGCAAGCATCCGGTTCGTCCAGGAGGTGGCGGCACAGAACCCCGAGCAGCCCACGGTCTCCTACTCCGGCGGGAAGGACAGTCTCGCAACCCTGCTTGTCGTCTTAAAAGCGCTCGGCCCGGTGCCGCTCCTCTTTGCCGACACGGGGCTCGAGTTCCCGGAGACGTACGAGAACGTGGACGCCGTTGCCGCACACTATGGGCTCGAAGTCCTCCGGATATGCGATAAAGAGACGTTCTGGAAGGAGTTCGAGAAGAACGGCCCGCCCGCCGTCGACAACCGCTGGTGCTGCAAGGTCTGTAAACTCCACCCCGTCGGCCGCCTGATCGACGAGCACTGGGGCGAGTGCCTCTCGTTCATCGGGCAGCGGAAGTACGAGTCGGTGAAGCGGATGCAGAGCAGGCGGATCTGGAGGAACTCCCACGTCCCGCAACAACTCTCTGCAGCTCCAATCCAGCAGTGGACGGCGATGCACGTCTGGCTCTACATCTTCCGTGAGAAGGCTCCCTACAACCGCCTCTACGAGCGGGGGCTCGACCGCATCGGGTGTTTCATGTGCCCCTCAAGCGACCTTGCGACGTTTGAGATCATCAAGGATTCCTGCCCCGAACTCTGGGAGATGTGGCTCGAAAGACTGGCGGGGTGGCAGGAGAAGCAGGGGCTGCCTCACGACTGGATCGAGCGCGGGTTGTGGCGGAAGCAGGGAGACATGGATGAAGAAGAGGATAGTTATAATTGATTACGGGCTCGGCAACCTCCGGAGCGTCCTCCGGGGCCTTGAGCAGGCAGGAGCGGCGGCGACGATCACAGCGGACCCGGAGGTGATCGCATCGGCGGACGGCATCGTCCTCCCCGGCGTGGGGGCGTTTCGTGAGGGGATGGAGATGCTCGGCAGCCTCGAGCATACCGTCCTCACCGCCGCGAGCGAGACGCCGCTCCTCGGGATCTGCCTCGGGATGCAGATGCTCATGGACAGAAGTGAAGAGCACGGCATCCACCGGGGGCTCGGTCTCGTGCCGGGAGACGTGAAGCGCTTTATCCCGGCCGCCGGGGAGAAGGTCCCTCACATGGGGTGGAACACCATCCGGATCGAGCGAGAGACTCCCCTCTTCGACGGACTCCACGAGGAGGAGTATGTCTACTTCGTCCACTCCTACTACGCGGCGACCGCACCGGACTATACCCTCGCGTCTACTGCCTACATCCACCCCTTCGCCTCTGCCGTCAAGAACGGGCTCACCTATGGAGTCCAGTTTCACCCCGAGAAGAGCGGCGCGGTCGGTCTTGCCATCCTTGGGAACTTCATCGACCTGGTCTGCTGAGGCCCTCCCACCGGAACGGCCCCATGCGGTAAAAAAATGAACGGGAATATCAGTTTCCGTTGGTATGCGCCTGCATTTCCTGGTCCCGCAGGACGTTCCGCCGGATCTTCCCGGATATCGTCTTTGGGAGTTCCGGGACAAACTCAATCGCCCTCGGGTACTTATACGGGGCGGTGGTGTTCCGGACGTGCGCCTGGAGTTCCCGGACCAGTGATTCAGACGGCTGGTAGCCGGGCTTCAGCACGACGAACGCCTTGACGATCATCCCCCTGATGAGGTCAGGCGACCCGACCACCGCCGACTCCTGGACAGCCGGGTGTTCAAGGAGGGCGCTCTCCACCTCGAACGGCCCGATACGGTACCCGGAGGACTTGATAACGTCATCGTTGCGCCCGATGAACCAGAAGTAGCCGTCCTCGTCCATGCGCGCTTTGTCCCCGGTGTAGTAGAACCCATTCTGGAACGACTCAAGGTTCGCTTCGGGGTTATCCAGGTACTCCACGAAGAGTCCGACCGGCCGGGGGTCCAGTTTGACTGCGATGCGCCCTTCCTCACCGGCGCCGACCACCTTCCCGTCGTCATCGTGGAGCTCGATATGCCAGCCCGGCACGGGTTTTCCCATGGAACCGGGTTTATGCTCCATGCAGGGGAACGTGGCGATACAGCAGACAGTCTCCGTCTGGCCGTATCCCTCATAGATAGGCTGCCCGGTGCCGTCCTGCCAGACGCGGGTCACCTCGGGGTTGAGCGGCTCGCCGGCACTGCAGCAGTGCCGGAGGTCCCGGAAGTCGAACTTATCGAGATCGGCAAGGATCAGCATCCGGTAGACCGTCGGCGGTGCGCAGAACGTTGTCACCTCATACTCTTCTATCAGCGGGAGCAACTCGGTCGCGCCGAACTTGCCCCGGATGTCGTAGACGAAGATGCAGGACCCGGCGATCCACTGGCCGAAGATCTTGCCCCAGCCGCATTTCGCCCACCCGGTATCCGAGAAGGTCAGGTGAAGGTCGTTTGCCGTGATATCCTGCCAGAGCGAGGCGGTTATGATGTGCCCGAGCGGGTAGCTGTGGTCATGCAGCACCATCTTGGCCTCGCCAGTGGTGCCCGAGGTGAAGTAAATCAGCATCGGGTCGGTCGATCGTGTCTTCTTCGCGACCGGCATGCTGACCGTGTGGTGCGATACCGGTGCAGGGTATTCGAGCTCGTGCGGGTAACTCGCCCAGCCGTCCCGCTCTCCGTCCGCCAGGAACAGGGTCTCGAGCAGCGGGCAGGCATCGGCGACCTCGTCGACCTTCTCGGCGTTCTCGCAGTTGGTGATGATCATCCTGAACTTTCCGGCCCGTATACGGTATTTGATGTCCTTTGGTGTCAGCATCGTCGGGCAGGGACAGTATACGGCGCCGAGTTTGATGAGCGCGATGACGAAGATCCACCATTCCGGTATCCGCGGGAGCATCAGCATGACCCGGTCGCCCTTATTGATGCCATATTTTAGCAGGATATTGGCGGCACCGTTAGAGAGGTTCCGAAGGTCGCGGAAGGAGTACTTCCTCTCGAGTCCCTGCTGGTCCACCCAGATCATAGCCAGTTTGTTCCGGTCGATCTCAGCCCACCGGTCGATCACGTCGTATCCAAAATTGAAGTGTTCAGGGACATCGATCTTGAAGTTGGCGCAGGCGGCCTCGTAATCGATCATATTGGGCCCCGGAACGCTTGCAGGCGGCATCGCCGCTGGGGCCACGGTCTGCACGCCGCCACCCGGTGCACTGTTCAGGTGTGCCGTACAGAGTTCGTTGAGCCATTCGGACCGGGACATACCCAGGGAGTCGCACATTCTGTCGATCGCCTTCACGAGGTCATCGTGCATCGTGACCGAGTATCGCACCATATGTACAGTTATGTGGTGCAGGATATCATCTTTTTGATTTATTTCGCACCTGGTTCCAGGAAAATACACCGCGCCCGGTGCACGGGGCCCCGGGATAGGCGAAGAGGTGGTGAAGGACGCCGACCCCAAGGGAGGAGCGCACCGGATTTGAACCAGAACAGCCAGTGCTGGTTCGTCGTCTATCCAGAATAGGGATCGATGGTGCCCCTCTTCATCGCCGACCTCGCGGTGCAGGAGCGGTTCTGGGAGCTGGGGTTTGACCTCACCAGAACGGGGCGATGATGACCCGAAAGCATATACCGGATGAAGGAGAGCCGTAACCCTCCCGGTACCGGGCAGTGAACACACGGAGGAAGATCGTATGAAACGTGAGCTGAAAGGTGAGGGGAAAGAGGAGACGAAAGAGTACTGGTGCGAGATATGCGGTGCGGCCTGTGATGAGATCACCGAAGAGACGTTTCCCGACCTGAGAAAGGCCCGGACACTCTGTCCTGACTGCAG
>JALNXI010000192.1 GCA_023230425.1 Methanoculleus sp.
TCAATCATCCGCCCCCCTTCCTCCGTGAGATGAGGAGGGGAAGGATCAGGACAAGCGCGACCGCGAGCCATATGATGCCGAAGGTGGTGAGCAGGATCTCACGTTCGGGGGTGTAGAAGCGGACCTCCACGACTGCCGTCTGATCCCAGGTGACTTCCGTGGTCCCGTTCGGCCCGGACGAGGCGACCCCGCCGGGGCTGACCATCCCGATGAGCGGATTCTTGACGTCAAGCCCCTCGGGGAGGACGAGCGTTACAGAATACGGTTCATCGAAGACCGCCACGAAGTGGTTATCCCGCACGGGGGCCCGGTAGGTGATTGTGTAGTTGCCCTCCGGGAAGGTGATGGTGCCTCTGCCCATATCGCGGTACTCGATCGGGCCCGAAGGATCGAGCACCTTGATGTCTTCGACCTGGAGCGGGACTCGTTCTCCCATAAGGCCCGGGCTCCAGAACGCGTGCTCGCTCCCTGTGACCTGGACCGAGGCCTCGTAGGCAGTGCTGTCCGGCAGTACCCGGAAGGCAGCCTCCGCGGCCGCCGCCGGAGTGCAGGTCAGTATCAGCGCAAGGCAGAGAGCAACGATTGCAGGTCCGCGTCGATCTCGATGGGGGGAACGCATTGTCGTATCACTGTCTCAGGATCTTTTAAGAGATGACCGGTCACCACACAGACGATCCGCTCGTCTTTATCAATCAGGCCGAGTTCGGCGAGTTTCCGTATACCGGCGACCGAGGCCGCAGAGGCGGGTTCGACCCCGATACCCTCTTTCCTCGCGAGATCCCGCTGCATGGCAAGGATCTCATCATCGGTCACAGCCGCCGCCGTCCCGCCGGTCGCGCGGATGGCAACGAGCGCCTTCTCTGCGTTCACCGGGGCGCCGATCCGGATAGCGGTCGCAACCGTCTCGGGTGCGGGCTCCGGGACCAGCTCCTCAAGGTTCTGTGCAATCGCCTTCACGAGCGGCTGTGAGCCGGCCGCCTGGATGCCGGTCATCATCGGCAGCCGGTCGATGAACCCGAGGGCCTCGAGTTCCCGGAGCCCCTTATAGACCGCTGAGATGTTGCCCGCGTTTCCGACAGGAAGGACCATCCGGTCCGGCACCTCGCCGCCGAGCTGGTCGATCGCCTCAAACCCGATGGTCTTCTGCCCCTCCAGACGGTAGGGGTTGACTGAGTTCAAGAGGTAGAGGCCCTGGCTGATGCAGAGTTCGTGCACCATCTCAAGCGCCTGATCAAAGTTGCCGCGGATGGATATGACCCGGGCACCGTGCATCAGCGCCTGGGCGACCTTACCGAGAGCAACCTTTCCCGCAGGCAGGAGGACGACGCAGGGGATGCCGGCTTTCGCCGCGTAGGCAGCGAGGCTTGCGGATGTGTTCCCGGTGCTCGCGCAGGCGACGGTCGTCATACCGAGTTCCCGGGCCATGCTGACGCCCACAGTCATGCCGCGATCCTTGAACGAGCCGGTCGGGTTCATCCCCTCGTGCTTGGCGTAGAGTTCGGGGAGACCCAGTTCTTTGCCTATGTTCTTCAGGTGGTAGAGCGGGGTGCCCCCTTCCTGGAGGGTGACCGGTTCGCCCTGGACCGGGAGGATCTCGCGGTAGCGCCAGACCGAGAGGGGGCGCCGGTTCCATTCGTCCCGGGAGACATCGATGCCGTCCAGGTCGTATTCGACGGCCAGCAGGTGCCCACAGCGGTTGCACGTATAGATGATCTGGTCCGGTGTGTAGGTTGCACCACAGTGAACGCAGACGAGACGGTACATGGAAAAATGGTTGATCGCCCGGATACGTATAGATATGGTATCCGGGATCGGGGCCGGGCAGGACGGGGCCGATCACCGGCTCCGCTCGCGCCGGACGCGGCAGACGAGCATGAAGAGCAGCCAGAGGAGAGGAGTGCCGATGAGTGCGAGGCGCCCAAGTTCCCCAGGTGGCGTGGCGATCACGAATGGCGCTATGAGCATCCCCCCCGCCGCTGCCGCGAGCACGATAGCGAATGCTGTCGGGCGCACCTCGAAGTCCCCCTGCGGCCTGACGCGGCCTGCCATCCGCCGCCGGGAGAAGGGGTAGAGCCAGGCAATGCCGGCCGGGGTGCAGGTGTCCTCCACGAGGTGGAGGACGCACCCTGCAAAGAATGCGCAACCGAAGGCGGGAAGGAGCGAGAGAGGCCACTCGAGCCAGGTGAGTATGAGGGCCAGGTAGCCGCAGAGGATCAGGGAGGTCAGCCCGACGCCCGCGAACGAGTGGAGCAGCCCCCGGTGCCGGTGCCGGTAGCTCTTCCGGAGGAGCAGCGAGAATATGAGGGAGAGCGGGTAGTAGATGAGATACCTGATGGTATAGCCGAAGACTGGAAGCACCACGGCAAGGCCGTTCAAGACCTGTCCTCTCTTCCCCTTCGCCCCGCCGATCCGGCCGTTGAAGATCGCCGCATCGACGGCATCTGCGTCCGGCGCAAGCGACCCGACGAAGGTGCCGAAGAGGAGGACAGCGATCAGGGCCGGGTCGAGGACGGGAGCCCAGGGGGCGATGAGGAGTCCTGCCGTGGCGAGACTGAGCGATACGTGCTGGTCACCCCGCATGGAATATCTCTACAGTTTAGAGAGTAGTCTGTGATAAAGGTCGCTTCTGCGGTCTGAAAGTGAAGGGAGACTTTTTTGGGCCTCACGAACTGCTGCCGGGTCGAGTTCGATGAAGAGAACTTCTTCCCCGGCCCCGCACCGGGCGATGATGGCACCGTCCGGGTCTGCGGCGAGCGACCCGCCGCAGTAAACCTCGCCTGGTCCGCTGGCTGTGTTGACTCCGGCAACATAGTACCGGTTCTCGAGAGCCCGTGCAGGGAGCAGGGTCTCCCAGTGGCGCAGTCGGCAGCAGGGCCATGCGGCCGGAACCAGCACGCAATCCACACCGGCAAGCGCGTATATGTGGAAAAGTTCCGGGAACCGGAGGTCGTAGCAGACTGCAAGCCCGAATGTCGTCCCGTCGATGACGAAGGTGGCGATTCGGTCGCCTGCCGTGTAGTTGCAGTCCTCCCCATCGGGAGAGAAGAGGTGGATCTTCGCGTAGGTAGCGAGGAGTTCACCGCCTGCGTCGAGCACCACGGTGGTGTTTTTGGGGCGGCGCCCCTGCCCTGCTTCGACGATCGATCCCACGATCGCGATGCCGTACTTCTTCGCCATCCGCCTGAATACGGCAGTGTGCGGGCCGTCCAGGGGTTCCCCGGACCCGGGAGGAACCTTCGGGGACCACCCGGTCACAAACTGCTCGGGAAAACAGATGAGCGACGCTCCGGCCGTGGCGGCCTCCTCAGCCATCCGGTCGGCCGCATCGAGGACTCCGGCAGGGTCGTCCCGTCCCCCCGCAGCCTGAGCAAGCGCTATCTTCGTCATCGCCGGGATGGAACTCCATCCGGGTCCCTGGAGGAGAGAACAAGCACGGCGGCGCCGAGGACGACGAGAGCGGCGAGTGCCACCATGATGTAGGAGGCGAACGGGACAACGACTGCGAATATCTGCGCTCCGATGAGGATCCCGCCTGCAATGATGCAGGTGCTGATCAGGACCACTCCGGGAAGCGTAAGATCGGGCGTCATGCAGGGCCTCCGGTGAGTATGGGGAACGCGGCTCTGATCCCGATGAGGATGAACTGTACTGCAATCGCAATGAGAAGCATACCCATCAGCCGGTTGACGGCCCGGTACTCTCGCTGGCCGATGCGCCGGACGATGATATCTGAGTGTTGCATCATGTAGTAGGTGATCCCGATGGCCGTGCCGGCAGCGAGCGGCACGATGGCAATTGCGGCGATACTCATGCTCATCGCCTCGTTCATAAGCACGATCGTGGAGGTGATGGCGCCGGGCCCCGCGATCATCGGGATCGCAAGCGGCATGACGGCGACGTCGTCTGCGTCCTGCCCTTCATACTTCTCGGTCGCGGTCATCTGCGTCCGCGAGGTTTTTGCGTAGACCATGTCCATACCTATGCCGAAGAGGAGGAGGCCGCCTGCGATACGGAACGCCTCAATCGAGATACCGAAGAGTTGCAGGATCCAGCCGCCGGCAATGGTGAATATCAGCAGGACAACCAGGGCGAACTCGCTTGAATCGCGTGCGACCTTGAGTTTTGCTGCCCTGTCCATCGTGCCGGTGAGAGAGACGAAGAGCAGGGTGGCTGCGAGCGGGTTCACTACGATAATGATCGAAGAGAAACTCAGCAACGCAAAACTCAGGAGATCTACCATTCGTGATCAGATATGCGATAGGTTCGATATTAGCACTTGTGGTTTGCCGGCAGGACAAACGATCCGTTTTTCCGGATATCCGACTCAGGAGGGGGCATTCCCCGCCGAAAGGTTCCGACAGCGCACGGCCTGATAGTTCCTCCCCACACGTGTGCTCGTGGCGGTCTGTGAGCAAAGGTCCGGGCTGCGACGCCCCGCACCCCCCTCCCGGGGCAGGAAGTCCATGCACTGCTCTGCAGCCGGAGACTTCAAAAAATTGTAAGCGGTTTTTCCGCCGGCGTTCACTCGTAGAGAACGGGTTCGTCGATCTTCGAGTATTCAAGAAGTTCGCCGGGCGGGAAGTGGATGCCAAGTTCACGTGCGGCGCTTTCGGGTG
>JALNXI010000193.1 GCA_023230425.1 Methanoculleus sp.
CTCCGGCGTCAGCGTTTCCGTTACATTTGTCGGGGGCGTTGCGGTTGGCGTGGGTGTTGCTGTCGGTGCTGCGGTCGGCGGCAGGGTGACTGCTCCGGGCGCACCGGGCGTTCCGGGTGCTGCGGGCGTCAGAACCGGCCCTGGTGCGGACGGGGCAGACGGCGCCGCTTCATCGGGCGTCCAGGCGTAGATGTCCCAGTTGCCGTGCCGGTAGTCGTTCCAGACGACCATGCTTTCGGTGACGGCGGGCGTCATCTGCACGCTCTCGTTTGTGGTGATCCGGGTCTCCTCTCCCGTAGCGAGGTCATAGAGGTAGATGTCCCAGTTCCCGTTCCGGTCATCCTGCCAGACGATCCAGTCCCCGGCGATGGCAGGGTTGATCTCGTGGCCTGTCCCGCTCGTGATCTGCGTCTCCTCTCCCGTGGCGAGGTCGTAGAGGTAGATATCCCGGTTCCCGCTCCGGTTGTCCTCCCAGACGACCTTATCACCGCTCATCATCATGCCTGCGGAGAGTGCCGTCGCGAACTGGTCGGTGCCCGCCGGCGAGAGGGTGCGTTCGCTCTCTTCGGTCAGGTTGTAGAGGTAGACATCGTAGTCTCCCGTCCGGTTGTCGGACCAGAGGATACGGTCATCGAGGACCGCTGCATAGACCTGGTCGACCGAAGCATTCGTAATCTGATGCTCTTCTGCCGATGCAACCCCGACGGCGAGTGCGAGGGCGATCAGGGCCAGCGCCGGTAAATACAGGTTACGTTCATTCATCGTTTGGGCCTCCAGCGGGGTTCCCGCGGCCGTCACCCGGGAGCGTCGGCGGGGACCCCTCTCCGTTGAAAAGAGAAAGGTCACAGGACCGCTCTTCGGCAACCGTGGTCGCACGACATTTCCGTTGCTGATGCCGATAGGGTGAGAGGGATGACGGTGGGGACGATGCCGGCAATGGTCTTATGGGGGTGATCCTTCCTCGGGCGGGAAATATACGGGGTTGTATATAATATCAACCTGTGGCCGGGAGGCCTCCGCAAGGCTCCTCTTCTCCGCAGTACAGAAAACGGGTCCCTGCCCGGACCATCGCAAACGCACCCCGGTCACCCTCTCTCCTCCTGACCGAATCATTGATGTGGAGAGGAGGTATCTCACCGTGGAGATGCCGTGAAGACCACCGAATCGGATCCGGGGGATTTTGCCGGGAGGAGAGGAACTGCCCGGGCTCTGGCACAAAAGACGGAGCGCACCGCTGTTCGCTACCTGCCTGCGGTCATCCCCGTGCCGCTCGGCCTGACCTCCGCATTCATCGTCAGGGACCACAGCGTGCTTCTAATCGACACCGGCAACCCCGGGGATGAGAGAGCCATCCTGGCCGCGGTGAAGAAGGCCGGCATCAGTCCCGACGAAGTCTCTCTGATCCTGGTCACGCACGGCCACCCGAACAACTACGGGAGCGCCGACGCGCTCCGTGAGCTGACAGGCGCACCGGTCGCCGTCCACGAGGCCGATGCCGACGCTATGCGTCTTGGGTTTGATGGGCTGCGCCTCCCCGCCAGGATCATCCCGCGCCTGATTGGGCTTGCAAGTGGTAGGATAGCCGGCCCGGGTTCGGGCGGCGTTGAGCCTGACATCGTCATCAGGAGTCCCGCTGACCTTACGGCCTTCGGGGTCCGGGGCCGGGTCCTCCCCACGCCGGGGCATACTCCCGGCTCGGTCTCGGTCCTTGTCGCCGGCGGCACCGTTATCATCGGCGATCTTCTTTCTGCTCTCTTTGCCGGGGGGAGGCCCCGGCTCCCCTTCAGGATGGATAACCCCGTGGCAGCACACAGGAGCCTCCGGACACTCCTTGCGTTTGGGCCGGAACAGGTCTACGCGGCGCACGGAGGACCGTGGCGGGGGGCAGAGGTCCTGCGGCGGTTAGGGAACGGGCGGTGAACGCCGCGGATGCGTAAAAAATGAAAGGTTACTCGATGGTAAACGCCATCGAGAAGGTGGTCTCGTTTCCGGTCACGTTCATCCAGGGCTGCATGTAGATCGCAGAGAATTCAGCGCTGCCCGTCTCGGCGGCGATGTACTCCCACACGTGCACGCCTCCGGCACCCACGAGCCCGGTCTCCGGTGCGATGTAGGTGTCGTTCACGTACGAGAGCCCGGCGGAAGAGGTGACGTTCCAGGAGTACCCGGTCGTCGGGTTCTCATCAAGGCTGATGGTGATCTCGCTCCCGGCCGGGAGGGTGATGGTTTCGTTGTTGTTCGTCTCGTTGAAGACGTATTCCTCCGCCGGGGCGGGGGTGGCTGTCGCGTTCGTCTCCGGAGCGGCCGTGGTCGCCGCCGGGGTGGGGGTCGCGGTCGCGTTTTGCTGTTCCGCCGGCTGCGACGTGCAACCGGCACCGAGCAGGCACAGTGCGAGGAGTCCTGCGATCAGGACTCCATAAATACTCTTTTTCTGGACCATGCGATAAGGTCGCTTAGAATTGTTAAATACTTTTCTTAAACTCTTTATAATGGTGCCCCCCGATCCGCCCTGTTCCGACCGTTTTCCGATCAGCCGCCGCGAATGAGGTTGGTGGGCGCTTCAAAGCGCACTCTGTTCGGCTTTACCGCTCCGTATCGCTAGATAGCAATTTATAAATACGATTCTACCTCTCTGGTCTCTCTGAGGGCATCATTATGAGAACACTCTCTTTAAAAACGATCTTCCCGGCGCTTCTTGTCATGCTTGGGATCTGCATGCTCGCTGCAGGCTGTACAACGGATACGACCCCCACAGAGACGACCCCCTATGGAACCACCGCTGTGGCCACCACTGTGGCCACGACGGCCCCTGCTGCCGGCACCACGGTCTCCGGAGCTGCCTAGGGAAGCGTAACCGCGGTCTCGTTTACGGCTCTGATGGCGTACCTCCCCGACGCCCCCGCAGGTTGGACTGCTGAAGAGGGCACCGGGGCTTCCTGGGCGACCGATGAAGGTCAGTGGACCTGGGCAACCCGGGAATACGAGAAGGGCGACGCCGTAGCGGTGGTCCTGCTACAGGACTCGGCCTACCAGGAGGTGGGCTACTGGGAGTCGTGGGACTCGCTTGTCGCATTCGAGTCGAGCGAGGGCTACTACAAGTCGGGCACGGTCAGCGGCCACCCCTCCTGGGAGTACTTCACGAAACCTGCGTCCTACGGGACCTGGATCGGCGTCAATGAGCGGTTCATGGTCTTTGTCAGCGTCGAAGACGGTTCCAAGCAGGACCTCGACGTGTTCGTAAATGCTATCAACTACGGTAGTCTTGCGAACCTTAAGTAACCTCAAAACCCTTTTTTCGCTGGTCAGGGGCTAGCGCCCCGGCACGGCCGTGATGATATAATGATACGGCCCTGACTCCGCCACCGTCGTAACCAGGAGCCCTGCCTCGGCCATCAGCGACGCTGCATGCTCCGTGCTGAACTTCTTCGCAGGAGGCGGCCCGAGGGGAAGGGGTTCTTTCTTCCAGTCCACGTCGACGATCACCCCGGTGTCGAGCGCCATCCTTTTCGCATTCGCAAGGACCCGGACCGGGTCGACGAAGTCGTGGAGGTCGATCCCGAAGAAGACGACATCTGCGCATCCGTCGCAGAGGACGCTCTCCTCGGCCATCCCCTGGTGGAGAACAACATTGTCGAGCCCCTCGGCAAAAGCCTTCTCCTGCAACATGTCCAGCGCTTCGGCGTCGAGATCGATCCCGCAGACACGACCGTGCGGCCCGACGATCCGCGCCGCAGGGAGTGCGAAGAACCCGTCCCCGCACCCGACATCGATGAAGGTGGCCCCGGGGGCAAGCCCGATCCCCTCCAGGATAGACTCGGGGTGCTGCCAGAGCCGGCGGGCGGCCTCATCTTCCGGGGAGTGTCTCCAGGAATGCCTGTGCTGCACCATACCTGTCCCGGTGGCGTGCATCGCGGAAGAATCTGCCGCCCCTCACTTCATCGCCTTGCGGATCTTCTCCTGCACTTCCGGCTGTTCCGGGTTCATCTGGTGGGCGGTCTGGATATGTCCCTCGACCCGCTTGATCAGCTCGTTCTCGCTCTCTGCCTTCTCCTCAAACTCGCACGCAAGGCCAAGGTCCTTGCACCTGAATGTCCTGACTTCCTGCATATCTTTCACCGGCCGGGGTTGTATCTTACGTTGGATATAAAAATATCGTCGTCGTTTTTTCTGCCGCAACCCCTCGTGTGAAGTCCGAATAGTCGCACCCGGCTGCACCGGCACCTTGCGGCACTTCGCGACGAGCGACCGGCCGGCTACTCCCCGCCGCCCGGGCGTGGCCCCTTCCTGCACTCTGTCATATCCGCGATCAGCCCGTCCTGCAGGGTGACGACCCGGCAGAAGTACTCCTTATGCCACTCTTCGTGCGAGACCATCACGATCGTCTGGTCCAGGTCTTCGTTCAGCCGGGTGAAGAGGTCGAGGATGCTCCTCGAGGTCTGGCTGTCTAAGTTGGCACAGGGCTCGTCGGCAAGCAGGATGCTCGGGTTGTTCACGAGCGCCCGGGCTATCGCCACGCGCTGCTGCTCCCCGCCCGAGAGTTCGCTCTGCCGGTGGTCCATCCGGTCGCCGAT
>JALNXI010000194.1 GCA_023230425.1 Methanoculleus sp.
ACTTCCGGAAGACCGGGTCGAGCACGAAGTAGTCCAGGGTGTCGTGCATCCAGCCCATGTTCCACTTCAGGTCGAACCCGAGCCCCCCGGTCGCGGTCGGGGCGGTCACCCCCGGCCAGGAGGTCGCCTCTTCGGCGATGACGAGCACGTCCGGGAAGTTTGCGTGGACCGTGTCGTTCACCTTCCGGAGGAACTCTATAGCCTCGAGGTTCTCCCTCCCGCCGTAGACGTTGGGCGTCCATTCCCCGGCGCTCCGTGCGTAGTCGAGGTAGAGCATCGAGGAGACCGCATCGACCCGCAGACCGTCCGCGTGGTAGCGTTCGAGCCAGAAGAGGGCGCTGCTTGCAAGAAACGACCGGACCTCGTTTCTCGCGAGGTTGAATATATAACTCTTCCACTCGGGATGGTAGCGCTGGCCCGGGAGAGCGTGCTCGTAGAGGTGGGTGCCGTCGAAGTAGGAGAGCCCGTAGCCGTCGGCGGGGAAGTGAGACGGCACCCAGTCGAGGATCACCCCGATCCCGCGCTGGTGGAGGTAGTCGACGAGATGCATGAAGTCCTGAGGGATGCCGTACCTGCTCGTGGGAGCGAAGTAACCGAGCGTCTGGTAGCCCCAGGAGGCATAGAACGGGTGCTCCATGATGGGGAGGAACTCGACGTGGGTAAACCCGACATCAAGCATGTAGTCGGCGAGCTCGGTCGCCGCCTCCCGGTAGCTCAGGGACCGGTTCTCCTCCTCCGGCACCTTCCGCCACGATCCGGGATGCATCTCGTAGATGGATACCGGGGCGTCCGGAGAGTTGTTCTCCTCGCGGCCCCGCATCCACGCCCGGTCCCGCCAGGTATAGGCGAGGTCCCAGATGATGGATGCGGTTTTCGGCGGGATCTCCCAGAAGTATGCGAACGGGTCGCCCTTCTCGACAGAATAATTGTTGTACCTGCTTTTGACGTGGTACTTGTAGAGCGCTCCGTGACCTATATCCGGTATAAATCCTTCCCAGATGCCGGAATCGTCGCTCCGCACACCGAGCGGATTTTTACCCGCCTCCCACCTGTTGAAGTCCCCGATGACCGAGACTTCCACCGCATTCGGCGCCCAGACCGCAAAGAATGTCCCCTGTGTGCCGCCGGCGACGGCGGGGTGCGATCCCAGTCTGTCGTGCAGGCGGGAGTGGCTCCCCTGCCTGAAGAGGTAGACGTCGTAGTCAGTGATGAGGCTCCCGGTCCTCGTGATATCAGGTAGCGCCTGTTGCATGGTTTCACCTCCAGGATCAGGGGCCGCCGGCAAGAAGGTTCCTGTAGACGCCGAGCGTCCTCTCCGTGACGACGTCCCACCGGAACTTCTCCATCACGTTCCTGCGGCCGGCCTTCCCGAGTTTCTGCATGTAGGCCGGGTCGTCGATGAGGTGGCAGATCCCCCAGGCAATCGAGTCCGGCCGGACGGGGACCTTGATACCGTTTACGTAGTTATCGATGTTCTCGGAGAGTCCCCCGACATCGGTCGCGACGACGCAGCGCTCCGCACTCCAGGCCTCCGTAAGGACGAGGCCGAACGGTTCGTTCCTGCTCGGTATGGCGACGAGATCGCAGGCGTTCAGGAGCCGGATATGGTCCGCGTCCGAGACGTAGCCGAGGAACTGCACCGGGAGGCCGTGCGCCATCCCCTCCAGGTAGCCGCGCATATCCCCGGTACCGGCAAAGAGGAACTGCACGTCCCAGCGTGTGGCGAGGATCCGGGGTATGGCCTGCATCAGGAGGTCGGGGCCCTTCTGGTAGGTGAGGCGCCCGACGAAGAGGACGACGGGCGCGAGCGGGTGGATGCCGTAGTGTTTCTTCACCTCGCCCGGGTCGACCATGAGATGGTAGGCATCGGGGTCGATACCGTTCGGGATGACGGTGACCTTCCATTCGGGGACGTTGTAGAGCCACATCACCTCGGTCTTCGTCGAGTTTGAGACGGTCGTGACCGCCTTTGCTATGTAGCCGCCGTACCACTCCTTACTCGATATCTCCTGAAACTCCCACCAGCCGCCGAAGTTCCCCCCGTGCCGCCCGTACTCAGTGGAGTGAAAGGAGAGGACGGTGTTTCGGTCGCGGAGGGTATGCATCGCCTCGACGAGATGCCAGTCGTGGAAGTGGAGGATATCGAACGCCGGAGTGTCGCAGGCGCGGAAAGCGTCCACGAGCATGTTGCTCATGGTCCTGCAGTACTCGATGATGTTGTCGCCGAAAGGCAGGCAGTAGTGGTAGTGGACGTTGTTGATCACTGCATCTCCGGGCTCTCCCCGCGTGAAGAAGTGGACCTCATGCCCCCTCCGGGCGAGGTGCTCGGCGAGGTGGGTCGCCGCCGGAGCAAGACCGCCCACCTTGAACGAGGAGTGGAGTGACTCCCAGCAGAAGAATGCTAACTTAAGCGTTTCCATAGCTTGCCGATCCTCTTCTGAATGGTCGACTGGAGTTTACGGCGGTGGGAGACTCCCCGGATCTTCCCCGCCAGTTTCGTATCGCCGATGACCTGGTCGATCCACCGGTAAAAGTCCTCCCGTTCCACATGATAGCGGATGACGTCGTCCGGGGCGAACTCGAGCATGTTTGCGAGTTCCTGGAGGCTGTGGGCGGCGTACCCGGCCGGCCGATCATGCGATGAGAAATAGAACGCTTTATCGGGGGGGACGCACCGGAGCGCGAGAGCGGATTTGGGGGATCGAGCGCTGGCTGCAGACTGTTCCTCGGCGTGCGAGAGGATCCGCATAAACGAGGCGAAGTAGTCGTAGGTCGCCTGGTGGCTGACGGCGTGGAGCGGTTTTCCGCACGAGGGCGAGCGCATGGCCATCCTGCGGATATGCTCGGTCTCAAGAAGGCAGCGCCAGACCGCCGGGTCCGCGACCAGACCTCCGGCCTCCTCGAGGGCTTCGAGGGCGGACTGCTGCAGGATGGTCCTCTGCTGGCTCTGCGGGCCTCCCGGCACGGTGGTCTCCCCGATATCCCCGTGCGGCGAGAGTCGGGCGGCGTCTGATGGGTGCACAGTCTGTATCCCCTCTTCGGCGAGGGCGGACGGGAGCGCACGCAGGAACTCGAGGATGCCTGTCTCGGAGCCGATGACGTCCCCGAAGATGCGATAGTCGAGAAAGAGCGTGATGCAGTCGCCGGGGGATACGGCGAGCCACTCTGCATAACGGTCGGCCATGAGCGGCCACCGGTCCCACTCTCTCCAGGGAAACCGCACGGCGATGTCGTCGGAGAGATCGCAGTGGGTGACGAGGACCGGGAGGCCCCGGTAGGTGTAGGTGTGGTTTGGGCCCCTCTCCAGGGCGGGCCCCCCGTTCCCCTCGATGATGGCCGCCCGAATTCCGGCCCGGGCAAGCGCCTCTGCGGTGGCGGGGGTGATGGGGTAGTCGGTATGGGCAAATGTGGTCGGCGCGACCGAGAAGTGCTCCTTCATCAGGTCCCGGTGCATGAGGATCTCGTCCTCGAACTCCGCGAGGTCGGCGAACTGTCCGGCGACGCTATGGTAGTAGGTCTCTGCGAGGACTTCGACGTTCCGGTGGGTTGCCGCACGGGACAGGAGTTCGAGCGTCTCGGGGTACCACCGTTCAAGGTGCTCCACCATCACTCCGGAGATGCTGAGGGCACACGTAAACCCGCTATCGAGGAGATCGAGGAGGATCTCCGTCGCCGGCCGGAAGGAGCGGTCGATGACCCGTCCCAGGTCTTCCTTCGTGTCCGGGTTAAAGTAACTGTCTTTCGCGTTTCTCTTTCCCTTTACCACATCAGGCTGAAAATTGGGATTGAGATAACAGGGATAGTGAATATCGAACCCCAGACAGACCATCGGTGGATTTGAGTCCTCGCCTGTCATCAATGATAGATGGCCGTTTCCGTATATAAAGGTCGCCAAACCGGAATACCCGCCGACCCTCAGGCCCCTTCCGTGCTCCGATACCCGGGAAATTGGCAACCGTCATCCCCGGAGCGGATCGAGGCATCCCGGTGCCTGCGCGGAGAGCAAAACGACGGGATGCTCCGCGTTACCGGCCGTCTTCGCATATCTGGATGGGGCCGCATCCCGCGATCCTGCCGCAGCGCTCGACCGCCGGCACGATCCCCGTCTTCGAGAGCTTCAATCCCTCGAACAAAAAGGCTTTGTGACTTACTGCACATATTAGCACTACAGCGGTGGCGAAACGGACTAAGGGCGGAATATAAAGTTGATGTATTGCTAAAAATCTGTGATGCCCTCAACTGCGATTTTGCCGACATAACGAATGTCGACAGAGGCAAGAATAAATCTAAAGAGGAGGAGGCCGCCATAGTGAACGGGCGCAATGATAGCATACAACCCACAGTTACGGGCGAGTTGAATACAAGCATCTATCGAGGCATCCGCAATACCCTTGCGGAAGCACGGTCAAAAGCCTATTCTGCTGTTAATTCCGCTATGGTTGAGGCTTACTGGGAGATCGGGCGGCAGATAGATGAAGCCGTTGGTGAACGCGCCGAATATGGAAAAGGTCTGCTGAGATATTTGGCGGGGCAGTTGACTTCAGAGTTTGGTAAAGGCT
>JALNXI010000195.1 GCA_023230425.1 Methanoculleus sp.
GTTCGAGTACCCCGGCTCCTACGAAAGCCCGGTCATCGTCTACGACGGAGCGAACGAGACCTGGCACCTGCGGAACGTTACTGCCTACAACCGGGCAATCAACCTCGGCGAACGCTACAGCCTTGACCCGACTCACCCGGAGGATATCCGGTACACCCCTGGTATCGCAATCGAGGGCGACAAAATCAGCCTCGACCTCTTCATACGGAACCTTGCGGGCGAAGACTGCGCCCATGCCAACCTTGCCGTGGCGACGGAGATCACGAGCCTGAACGCCACCACCGGGTTCCCGACGGGGGATATCCTCCCCGGCATCGCGACGACGCTGCCCATCGATAACCTCGCCGCCGGTGAGTGGCGGGAGGTGCGGGTGACGGCGGACCTTCCGAGACCCAGGCAGGAGGAGAGCCTTATTCTGACGGTCGATCTCGCCGCCCCCTACACCCTCATGACCCCGAACGGCACCCCGATCACCTTCGACCTCCGGCAGATGAGCGTCGTCGAGTCCGGTCCCATCCCCACCGGCGAGGGCGGGATCGACCCCGGCTACGTCCCGGACCCCGACTACAACAGGGCCCGCCTTCCCCGTGCATCGGCATCGTTCGTCGTAGTGGGGAGAGATACACCGGAACTGATCCCGCCGCCGACCTTCCAGGCGGGCTGAGGGAGATGCGGTACACCCCTTTTCCGAAACCCGGGGCGATTCCGGAACGCTTTTCTCTCCCGGCAGAAGAGTACCTGATTGTTTCAGGTCAGACTATGGAAGACGTCACGCTCAACCGCGACGATATTGCGGCTCTCTCTTCCGACGCCCGGGTCGCCATCCTCAAAACACTTGATTCCCGGCCCATGACGGTGAGTGAGCTCGCCGATGGGCTCGGTCTTGCCCGATCGACCGTCCATGAACACCTTGCCGTTCTCGCCGACGCAGATCTGGTGACGCACGAGAATGCCCGGAAATGGCGGGACTATGGCCTGACGAAGAGAGCCCGGCGGATCCTTCATCCCGGAAAGGACCACCGGATCATCTTCCTCCTCAGCACGTCCCTCGTTGCCTTGACGGCCGGGGTGCTTCTCGTCGCCTCGTTCCTCCGCGGTTTCGCCGTCCAGGGGGGAAGCGTCGTCCGGGAGCCCTTTCTCCTCTACGCGGGCGAGGCGCTCCTCGGCGTGACGCTCGTGCTCTGGTACGTCGCGGTGCGGTGCCGGAGGTGACGGCTGGGTTTCCCCCGCTCACCCGCCGCCACCAAACAACCCCCGAAACTGCTCCGCAAGGTCCATCGCCGCCGCCACCTCCGGCTCGACCCAGGCGTAGTCCTCGTGCTCCGGGCTGAGCCTGACCTCGGTTCTGTCGGTATCGCAGGCCATGACCAGGTAGGCGATCCTCTTCATCGGGAGGTCGAGTTCCCCGGCGCCCGCGACGTGCCGGAGGGTGACCCGCATCCCGGTCTCTTCCCTAGCCTCCCGCCGGAGGGCACGGTCGAAGATCTCACCGGGATCGAGCGTCCCCCCGGGGAGATCCCACATCCCGGGGTTGATAGGGTCGTCGGCGGCGCGTTTCAGGAGGAGAACTCTCCCAGCGCTATCCCGGATAAGCGCCGAGACGGCAAGGTAGAACGGTTTTTCGGGCATACGGCAAGATAGGTCCCTACCGATAGAAATACCTCCCCCACGGCAGAACCGTAAAGAGTCATCAGGACCCACTCTGGTGGATCACGAGGGAGCGCCTCCATTCATGAACGGTATGGTCACGGATTTCCTGGTCGTCGCCGACCAGATCTTTATCCTGGTGCTGCTGATCGCCGCCGGCTACGTCGCCGTCTCCACAAAGATCATGGACCCCCGGGCCACCCGGGGGCTCTCGGGACTCCTCATCAACATCACCTTGCCGGCGCTGATCATCGTCTCGATGCAGGTGCCTTTCACCCTCGAACGCCTCGCCGGCGCCGAGACCCTGGTCATCGCGACGGGGGCCCTCTACATCATATCGTTCGCCATTGCCTGGGCCGTCTCGAAGGCCATGCGGGTCCCGGCCGCGGAGGAGGGGGTCTTCCAGTTCGCCATCGTCTTCGGCAACGTCGGGTTCATGGGGTTCCCGGTCGCCCTGACGCTCTTCGGGGAGGACTCGCTCTTCTACGTCGCGATCTTCAACCTCATCTTCAACGTCCTGGTCTTCTCGGTCGGGATAGCGATGCTCACCCGGGGGAGGGGGAAGGGGTTTGACCCGAGGTTGCTCGTGAATTCCGGGATCGCGGCCTCCGTCGTCGGGCTCGCCCTCTTCCTCGGCTCGGTAGAGATCCCGAGCCCGTTCATCGACTCGATCGCCCTCCTCGGCGGGGTGACGACGCCGCTTGCGATGATCATCGTCGGGGCGATGCTCGCGACGTTCCCGGCGCGGGAGATGATCGGGAACTGGCGGATCTGGGCAGCGAGCGCCGTCCTCCTCCTCGCGATCCCGGCGGCCTACTGCTACCTCTTCGCCCCGATCTTCTCCGACCCCTTCATCAACGGCATCATGATCACGATGGCCGCGATGCCCGCCGCGGCAAACACCGTCATCTTCGCGGAGCAGTACGGCGCCGACTCCCGCCTCGCGTCGCAGATCGTCTTCGTCTCGACGATCGGGTCGCTTGTTACGATCCCGCTGATCACAACGGTGCTGTTCTAGTGCTTGTTGCCGCTTAAATCTATAAATCTCATAGGTGCACTGCTGCCTTTGGCATCCTTCGCCCTCTTTTGCGTGAGACGTTGGTACTCCCTATGACCACCTCGTGCGTTGGACGCGAAGCCTTGACGCCCGCGTATCTCTTCCCAATCGGAACCCTTCGCGTGAGACCAGAGTGCCCATTCCAACATGCGACAAGAGTTTCTAAAATAAGATGACACGATGCACTATTCAGCTGCCCCGGCTATGGCGGGAGCAGGAGGGGGCTAACACGTTCGCCCTACTTCCGCAAACGATATATCGGACCACCCCGATTGAGCATAAGGCTTTGCAAAGGCGTAACCGTCGTTGACTACGGGGGTTCGGCCGGGAACGGTGAGATCATGAGACCGAAACTGAAACGGATCGAGGGGGAGCGAAGGACATTCACCGGAACGTTTGCGCGGTTCGGGAAGAAGGACCGTTACAGGCCAAAGAAGGTAGGGGACGAGTGGGTCGCATACGACGTGACGGTCTTGCTCGTCGATGTCCGGGACGGTGACGGCAACCCGGTCACCGACCATCTCTGGTTCAATTACACGAAGGGGTTCGAGAACCTCGGGGACCTGCAGGAAGGGGACGCGATCAGGTTCGATGCCAGGGTCAGGCCCTACGTCAAGGGCTACGTCAACCAGAGAGAGTATATCGACGAACGGGAGGCCGACTACAAACTGGCCTACCCGACAAAAGTTGCCCGGGTCCGGTGAATCCCCAGCAGCGTCGACCCCTTCCCGTCATTCCTTGCCTCAATCGAGCAATCGCCCATCTGATCCACTACCACGCTCGCCGATGCCACCACGTCGCGGGCATCGGCTTCTGAGTAAACGCAGCCATAATCCGCGCCTTCCCGCGTGCGCATGGCGAAGTTGAAGTCTTCGAGTACCGATGCCGGGAGAAGGCCTTCGTCGACATAGAGAGTCTCGACAGCATACCGGAGGCACGAATGGCTCTTTTCACGGTATCCTCCAGAGAAGACAAGGGCACGTAGGGCGTGAAACTCTGCATAGTAGCCCTGGATGATTGCCCACTTTATATTCTCCTCTGCGAGAGAATGCTCTGCTGCAGCCAGGTCCTGCTCTGCTTCCCGCAGTTCCTTTGCAACCAGTTCATGGTCGACCGGGATGCGGACAATCTTCCCCCGCTGCAGGCACTGTTCAAACCGATATTTCATTGCTCCTCCTCGATCAGGACCTTTCCCGCAAGAATCCGCTCGTAGAGAGCCGGATCGGCGGCCTTCAGGGACCGAAACTCTCCGGGCGTGAGGATGAGCAGCGATATCTCGCGGTCGAGCCCGGCCTCGACCACGGCTATGCTCTCTGCTGCAGCCCTTGCATCATCTGTCTCGATGAGAAGATCGATATCGCTCTCGTGGATATCATCGCCGGTCGCCGTGCTCCCGAAGAGGATCACCCTCGTTACGTCGCCCCGCAGGCGAAGGATCAGCGGGTTGAGTTCGATGAGTGTGGCACAGATCTTCACTTCGCGGAGGAGCGGGCTCTCCATCGCTGCCCGATAGACCACAAGGCGCCCACGCTCTTCACGGTGCACCAGACCCGCCTCTGCCAGGCGGGCAAGCGTCTCACTGGCCGAACCCACTCCTATCCCGAGCAGCCGGGCGAGCTCGCGGACATAGTAGCCGTCGTGATAGTGTCTGCCCAGGAACCGGAGAAGCGTGAACGAGGCTCCGGAGAGTATGTTCATATCATCGAACATATGTTCAGATTTTTGAACGATTCCTATGTTAACCTGCCGGTGCGACCCTCAGGTCCGCGGGAACGTACCTGCACAGCAGTCACACCCCGCCCGTGAACAGGGGACCAACCTGCTCACGCAGGCAGTAAGTCCCCTGGCC
>JALNXI010000196.1 GCA_023230425.1 Methanoculleus sp.
CCCGGTCCGTGATCGTTTTCGGGAAGGAAGTCCCGGTCCCGGTGTACCGGATGCCGCAAAAGGAGAAGACCCAGCAGATGCTCCGGATTGCAGAGAGCCTGGACAACGCTGCCGTCCGGCTCGCCGGCCGCCTGGATGCGGAGCATATCCCGGCCCGCCCAGTCCCGCTCTACCTGCCCGTGCGGGTTGTCGACGGGAGGGTGCAGGGGATCGTCCGCTTAAAGCATATTGCAGCGGCCGGAGGGCTTGGGGAGATTGGAAAGAATACCGTTCTCCTCACCCCCCGCTTCGGCCCGCGGCTGTTGATGAGCGGTGTCGTGACCGGAGCCCCGGCTCAGGACGCCGGGTACAGAGCCACAAATATCGGCGCTCCGCTCTGCACGGGATGCGGAGCCTGCATCCGGGCATGCCCGGAAGGGGCGATCGGGCCGGACGGTGTCGATGCGTTCCGGTGCCGGACTGTGCGTGCATGGGTCCCGCCCCCGGTTGTCCCGGTCGTGAAGTGGCTGCTCCGGCGGCAGTTGCTGGTCAGGAGTGTGGCCCCGCTTGCGCCGTTGATTGCCAGGACGGCAACGATCCGGTGCAGCCTCTGCGTCACCGGGTGCCCGGCGTTTCCGGGAGTTGAGGGGGAGAGATAAGGGCCGGCTCTGCCGTGAGGGTTCACGAACTCCGCTTGAATACTGCAGAACCGGTTAAATCGTTCCCGGATCAATATACCCTATGGATATCTTCGATTCGGTCTACCGGGGCACACCTCCCTGGGACATCGGCCGGCCCCAGAAGGCGTTCATCGAGCTCGCCCGGGCGGGAGAGATTACCGGCTCCGTCCTGGACGTAGGGTGCGGAACGGGGGATCACGTCCTCTTTTTTGCGGAGGAAGGGCATGAGGCGTTCGGGATCGACACCGCTTCTCTTGCGATCCGCAAAGCTGAGGAGAAGGCGGCTAAAAGAGGGCTGCAGGCGCACTTCCTTGTCTGGGACGCATTGGAGCTCCCTGGGCTCAACAGGAAGTTCGATACCGTCATCGATTCCGGCTTCTTCCATACCCTCTCCGACGAAGACCGACCGGTCTTCGTGGATAACCTCGCAGCCGTCCTCGCCCCCGGCGGGAACTACTTCATGCTCTGCTTTAACGACCAGAATCCCGGCGAATACCCTCTTCCAAGGAGGATCGCGAAGAGTGAGATATGGGATTCCTTCCGGGACGGGTGGCAGATCAATTACATTCGGCCGGCGATCTTCGAGAACAGCATCCAGCCCGAAGGACACCATGCCTGGCTCGCGTCGATATCGAACATAGTGCAGGGTTGACGGGGCCGGCGGGCTCCTGCCGGTGCCTGCCACAGGACCCACTGTTGTTGTGACGACTCTGTCTTCGTTCGAAAAGTGTTTTTTTTTCAAGTGGGAGCAGGGATTCGTCTCCGGATCAACCGAACAGGAAAAACGGGAAGGATGTGGGTCATCCTTCCTCTGTGGTGGCTGCTGTATGGTTTTCCTACTTCCTGCAGTTATCGCCGGTTCCGTCCCGCAGCCTGAGCCAATCACGGGTCTGATCGCCGTCACCTGTTGCTACAAGGGTCGTCGTGCAGGACCCGTCGCGGAGTTGATCGCGGGTCTGGTCAAGGTCTCCGCTGCAGGCATACTGGCAGCCGGGGCAGTCGTCGTTTGCATTGCCGGCTCCTCCGGACCACAGAGCCGCAGCGCTCGCCGGTACGGCAAGCGCAAGCAGAACCAGAAGAACGGCTCCAAGCCCGAGGGCAATCGTTTGCTTGGTCATGTTTCTTTCCCCCTGCGGGAACCGGATCTGCCCGGCACCGCTGTACCCTGATTGACATGGGTGTGACATAAACACCTACCATGGTGCAGGTCAGACCATTGAACCGGGGAGTTCGATTTGCAGGATCCAGGGGTACGCAAGAGTCTCTACGGCAGCTAATGGGCTTTTTGAAGCATAGCGTAACGCCACGGGTACTCTTTCCCTAATACTGCGCCCCCCCTGTCGAACCAGCGGTTCACCTCCCCGGAAACATTGTGCGCACCGGGCCTCCGTACGCTGCTCCCTGATGCCGGACAGGACCGCTCCATCCACCATGTCACCGGGAAAGTGAGGGGGCCTCTCGAAAGCAGCGTCTCCGGGATACCAGGGAAGTGGCGATTATTTGAATACCCTTATCATAATGCTGTAAACTATTCACGGAGGCATGCACAGCCGCGAAAGATTTACGAATATTCAAGTGTCTGTTTCGGCAATAGAACTCTGTAGCAGGAGTGTATGGTATGACACGCCAGAATATTCTGATAATCGGCATTATAGCCCTGATCATCGTTGCCGCAGGGCTGATGATGGCATTTGCGCCCCAGGAAACTGAACCGGGGCCAGAGACGCTCTCGGTGTCGAAAGCGCCCACGCCGGACGAGATGAAAGCCCTTGCGGCGGATATCGCGGGCAGGATCGACGGCGACGCCCTGGCGACACTCCAGCTGGGAGACGAGAACACCACGGCGTTCGCCGCTCTCCGCGACCAGCTCAATGCCATCCGGGCGGTCAATTCCGAGATCCTCTACATCTACATAATGCGCAAAGCAGGGGACGCCGTTGAGTACGTCGTGGATGCGGATTACGGCGGTGACGGAGCCGAAATAGGTTATGCCTACCACCCGACGGATGCAGATGCCGCGTTCCTCGCCGGGTTCACGGAGCCCTCCGCAGAATCTGGCTTCTACGTCGGCGAGTGGAACGGCACCGTCTACACCGCCATCTCCGGGTATGCTCCGATCAAGGACTCTACCGGCGCCGTCGTCGGTCAGCTGGATGTCGATGTAGGCAGCGTGGTCACGGAGGAGACGCTGAAGAACCTCGCGGCGGAGGCTGCAGCCCGGATCGACGGCGATGTCTTGGCGGCGCTGGAGCCCGGGGATGAAGAGACCCCGGCGTTCATCGCCGTCCGCGACCAGCTCGACGCATTCCGCGACACCAACCCGGGTGTCCTCTACGCTTATACCATGCGAAAAGTCGGTAACACCACCGAATATATCGTGGATGCGGACTACGGCAGCAGCATCTACGCAGCCGCGATAGGCGACATCTACGTTCCTACGGAAGAGGAACCCCCGTACCTCACCGGATTTGTCGAACCCTCCGCAAAATTTGAGATCTATACTGCACAGTGGGGCAATATCACCGCCACCATCATCTCCGGGTATGCTCCCGTGAAAGACTCGACCGGCGCCGTCGTCGGCCTGGTGGGCGTCGACATGGGGAGCGAAGAGGTGACCGACCGGTAGAGGGATCGCTGTATGAAGTCGCGACGGGGGGGTCTTCTCCCGCCCGTGCGGACTTCAACGAATCTTCTTTTTAGATCCGTCCGAAGGATATGAACGACTCCGGCGTTTGCGTTTGGCGCCTCTTCTCAAACGGTATCTGCCTTAGAAGCCCCCTGCTCTACCGGTCACCCGGCGGTTCTGCACTGCCCTTGTTACTCCGGACAAGGCACCTGTCGATATGCCGGAAGAACTTCCAGTGCAGAAGCAGGTGGATGATTATCAGGGCGGCAAACACGAGACTTGAATTATTGTGCATGGCAACCCACTGGTTGCGGGGGATGTCGAGGAACAATTCCCATCCGTTGCCCCGTCCGCCCCCGGAAGGCAGGACAAGATAGAGCACGAGTCCAGAAATGACCGAGGGAATGAACGTGATCAGGCATCCGATGTCGATGAGCGCGTTGATGGTGATCTTTTTCATGGTCGCTCCAGTTCATTTTAAGGGATATATACCCGGCACATCCCGGTTGTTGCAGCATCGTTCCCGCGACCGATTTCACGAGCGTATGCGGAGTTCAGGCAGGAGAAAAAGGTCGGGGTCTCTTTGTAACCCCTGGTTTCATCTCATACCGGCGTCTTTTCCGGGAACGTCCGGCCCGCTCGGGCAGCCCGCTGCCAGCCCGGCCGGCAACGACTCGGCTTCGATGTAGACGCGGTTGACCTCCGGGTAGGCGCTCTTCAGGTCGGCTTCGATGCGGCGGATCGCCTCGTGCATCTCTTCGGCCCGGGTGCCTGCAACGAAACACACCCCCATATTCACGAGCAGGTCCTGCGGGCCCATGTACATCGTGAGGATGTCGCCGGCGCGATCGACCGCCGGGTCTGACTCCACGCGCCGCCGGATCTCCGCGAGTTCGTCGGGGTTCACGCCTTCGCCCAGCAGCAGGCCGCTGCTCCGCGATGCGAGGACTCCGGCCACGCTCATCAGCAGCAGCCCGATTGCGATCGATGCCACGCCGTCGAGGTACGGGTTATTGAGCATGTGCCCGAAGAAGATCCCGAGGAACGCGAAGATCAGGCCGAGCAGGGCTGCACTGTCCTCGAGCACGACGGTGTAGAGGCTCGGGTCCTTCGACCGCTGGATGAACTGCCAGGAGCCCAGATCCCCCTTGGCCTGCAGGAACTGCCTGATGGCCACCGTGAATGTTGCGCCCTCTACAAGGAGCGAGATGGCGAGCACGATGTAGGCCACCGTGGGGTCGCCCATCGCGTCGGCCGGCGCGACGTG
>JALNXI010000197.1 GCA_023230425.1 Methanoculleus sp.
GATCTACCTCTGCAACGCCGACCGGACCGGCGGCGAAGAGCTGCGGGCGCTCGTTGAGCGGGGAGCGGTCGAGCACATCGGGGCGATGGGCACCCGCGCCAAGGAGTTCGCCAACCGGGAGCGGATCCTCCTCGACTACACCTACGGCGTCATCGACAAGTGCATCTTAAAAGCCCTCATCGGGGAGAACTCGCTCATCATCACCACAGGGGGCATGATCGAGCATGTCCACCACCGTATCGGCGAGTACAGCGCCGAGAGCGGGCGGGCGCTCGCCGCGACCCCGGTGCGGGAGCCGGGGAGCCCGCGACCCGGCCGGGGGAGCGTCCCGGAGTGATGGAGACGCACCAGCCCCCCGACAGGCACCTGGCCCTTCCATAACTTTTTTTCCCGAGGGGGTCGGGTGGCCCGGGCGAAGATTAATCCGGTGCCGGTACCCGAAGGGTACCTATGATGGTCGAAGAGGTGCTGCAGCGGATCTCGGAGCAGGTGAAACGGAAGCGAATGAGCCTGCCCGACCACAAAACAAAGATTGTCTGTACCATCGGGCCCGCATCCCGCTCCCGGGAGGTGCTCGCCCGGATGATCCTCGCAGGCATGAACGTCGCCCGGCTCAACCTCTCCCACGGATCGTTCGACGAGCACCGGGAGAACATCAGAAATATCCGGGCCGCGGCCGAGGATACCGGGCTTCCCGTCACGATCCTGATCGACCTCCCGGGGCCAAAGATCCGGATCGGCGACCTCGCGAAAGAGCCTATGGAACTCCACAAGGGCGAGACCGTCACCCTCACGACCGCCCCGGTGCCGGGTGACCCATCCCGGATCCCTGTCGACTTCGAGCAGTTCCCGCAACTGGTCGCGGAGGGGAGCATCATCTACCTCAGCGACGGGTTCCTCCAGCTCCAGGTCGACGGGGTCACGGGCCGGGATGTCCGGGCGACGGTGGTCATCGGCGGCCCCCTCCTCTCCCGCAAGGGGATGAGCCTTGTGGGTGGCGGGGGGATTCTCGCGGTCAGCGCCGTGACCGACCGGGACCTCGAGTGCATTGAGTTCGGGCTTGCTGAGGGGCTTGACACCTTCAGCATATCTTTCATCGAGCGGGCGGAGGATATCCTGAAGGCCCGGGAGTATGCGGCCCGGTCCGGGAAGACCATCCGGGTGATAGCGAAGATCGAGCGACAGGAGGCGCTCGCACACCTCGACGAGATCCTCCGGGAGACCGACGGGGTCATGATTGCCCGGGGCGACCTCGGGGTTCAGATCCCTATCGAGGAGGTTCCCTCGGCGCAGAAGCGGATCATCCAGAAGGCCAACATCCTCGGGCGGCCGGTGATCACCGCCACCCAGATGCTGATGTCGATGACCGATAATATCCGGCCCACCCGGGCGGAGGTGACCGACGTCGCGAACGCCATCCTCGACGGGACGGATGCCGTCATGCTCTCGGAGGAGACGTCCATCGGGAACTACCCTGTCGAGACGGTCGCGATGATGGCGAAGATCGCCCGCTCGACCGAGGAGAAGCGCACAAGCGTCGGGGCAGGGTGCAGCCCGCTCGCCTACTTCCGGCAGGGAAAGGGGCGGGAGAATATCACCGTCAACGACGTCGTCTCGCTAAACGTCATCGAGGCGCTGGATGCACTTGGCATCCGGTTCGTGCTGACGCCCACCCGCTCCGGGAGCACCCCCCGGAATATCTCCCGGTTCAAACCCGAGGCCTGGATCCTCGCGTTCACCCGGAACCCGAGCACCCTCAAGTTTCTGGCGTTCTCCTACGGGGTCTGCCCGTTCCTGATCCGGAGCGAGGAGGAGTACTGGCACGGGGCGATCCTCGGCTCGATCCGGGACTCAGGGCTTATCAAGCCCGGCGAACGTGTGGTGCTCACCGAGGGGGTATCTCCCGGACGCGAAGGGACCGACTCGCTCATCATCCTCACGGTCGATTGAGGGGAGACAGCCCCGGGACGAAAAACCCTATCCCGGTGGAGGACGAACACTCACCAATCATGGGAGTGGTCGTTCCGGGAGAACGGGATGCTTCGGGCCAGGACGGCGTGTTAAAGGAGAAGACCGCACGCCTCTCGGTCGCATCGAATGCGCTTCTCGTCGTGGCGAAACTGGCCGTAGGCGTCGCGATAGGCTCGGTCGGCATCATATCCGAGGCGATCCACTCCGCCATCGACCTGATAGCCGCGGTCATCGCCTACTTCTCGGTTCGTCGGTCGGCCCAGCCCCCCGACGAATGTCACACCTTCGGACACGGGAAGTACGAGAGCATATCGGGGCTCCTTGAGGCGGTCCTGATCCTCGCGGCCGCCGTCCTGATCGTCAACGAGGCGGTGAAAAACCTCCTCGGCGGAGAGGAGACACTGAACGTCGAGGGGCTCGGGCTCGGCATCGCCGTCATGCTGCTCTCGGCCGGGGTAAATTTCTACGTCTCTTCCCGGCTGATGACGGTAGCGAAGAAGACCGAGTCGATCGCGCTCGAGAGCGACGCCTGGCACCTCCGGACAGACGTCTATACCTCTGCCGGCGTCGTGGCCGGGCTCGTCCTGATCCGGCTGACCGGCCTCGTAGTGCTCGATTCGCTCGTCGCGCTCGCGGTCGCCGCCATCATCCTTCGGGCAGCCTTCGACCTCATCCGGCGCTCGTTCGAGGACCGCGTCGACCGGAGTCTCCCCCCTGCCGAGGAGGCCCGGATCCGGGAGATCATCAGCGAGCACTGCACGGACGTCATCGGTTTCCATCGGCTCCGGACGCGCCGGTCGGGGCCGAACCGGTTCGTGGACCTCCATCTGGTCGTCCCGAGGACTGCGACCCTCGAAGAGGCATACGGGGTCGTGAAGCACGTGGAGACCGACGTCAAGCAGGAGTTCCCCCGGACAAGTGTCACGATCCGGGTCCAGCCCTGCACCGGCGAGGACTGCTCCGCCTGCGGGATCTTCACCACCTGCCCGGAGTGCGACCGGCTGACGCTCCAGGGAAGATAGAACGATAAAAAAGATGCCCGGGGTTCTACTTCCAGGAAAAGAGGCCCCGGTGGCGCATCTCTTCTTCGGCAAGGGCAGTAAGCCGGTCCTGCTCCTGCTCTATCGTCCTGACCTGCTCCCGGAGCATCGTCCTGGTCTCTGCATCGAAGGTGCAGTTCTCGATCGACTGCCGGAGTTCTGTGACCCGTTCCCGGTTCCACTGCGTTTCACTCTCGATCAACCGGGCGGCTTCAGTGTCGCCCCCGAAGAGGAAACGCATGAAACCATGCCGCGTCCGGATCTGCTCCTCGGCCGCGAGCGCCTTCTCGACCGAGTTGTTAACCTCCCGGGCGATGGCAGAGACGTTCTGCCCGATGCCGCCGGTCCGGTTTTCAGCGGCGAGCAGGGCATGGACGGCGAGCCGGACCCGGTTTCGGTCGGGCATGAACTCTCCCTCCGGGAGGGTCGTATTCTCCGCGACCCGCTGCTGCACCCGGTTCCCGGAGGTCTCGTTCTCCTCTGTCCTCACCCGTTGTTCTCCCCCCAATATCGTATTCATCTCACCGTTCCCGAACTGCTCTCCTCCCGGACCACCCTGGCCCCCGGAAGCGGCGGCCGCGAACCCCGGGAGGACGAGGAAGATTATCATGGCTGCTGCAATGATGCGTTTCATCGTTCTTCACCTCTGTGGAGAAGAAATTCAGGATCCTTTATACAATAATTGAACCGGGCGGTTCAACGACCTCAGAGCAGAACCGTGAGGACGAGGCAGGCCACGACCGGGATGACGAGGTTGTCGTCCACGGGGCTCACCAGTTCGGCGAATGCCGTGACCGCGGCCGTCACGAGGGCGGTCGCCGGCGGGACGAGGAAGCAGAGGGCAGCCGCCGTCACCAAGACCCCGGCGAACGTGCCTTCGAAGGATTTATGGTTGTAGATCCGGTTCCTGCCAAAGCGGACGCCGACGAGGGTGGTGACGCTATCGAGGAGTGAGAGAACCACGAGCCCGATGAAGGCGACCTCTCTTGGAAAGAAGACGAGGCAGAAAAGGGCTCCAAGTGCGAAGAAGAGGGTCCCCCGGCCCGGAGCAGCGTCCCGCCGCTCAAGGCTCGTGATGACCGCCGAGATGACCGGGATGGTATAGCCCCGGGAGATGGCGTCGGAGAGGATGAAACCCACAAAGAGAGCGAGCACGAGGACCGGGAGGGCGACGTCGCGGTCGAAGAGGAGGATAAACCCCGCGATCCCGAGGCCGAAGACGAGGTGGACGACCTGCCGAAGCGACTCGTTCATTACTCCAGAGGTTGGCGCGGAACCGGTTAAATCCTCTGCAAGCGATCCGGGGGAGACCGGATGCAGATCATGCCGGTTAAGTAACCACGTGTGGGCGGTTCCGGGATCTCCGGTTCCTCGCCCCGGAGACGGCGAAGGCTCACCTCCGGTTCATCGAGGAGTTCCAGGCCTGCCCGGTGGCCCTGAGCGAGGGGCACCGTCTCCTCACAGAGCCGGTGCTGCCCGGCGACCTCACCGTGAGCGGCAGTTCCGGATGAACG
>JALNXI010000198.1 GCA_023230425.1 Methanoculleus sp.
TCGGCGGGACACTCTTTGAGGAGAGCATATCCCGGGAGGCGGGCGCCCGGGACACCGATTACCTGGACCCAGGCGAGATGCGGCGGATGGCCGGAGACCTCGGGCGGACGCTCCGGCAACGGACGACAACTTACGACCTCCTTCCGGGCTGATCTCCGGGGATGGCCGGGCTGCTTCGGCCTGGCCCCAATAATTATGCCTGGATAATTATAAATATCCACGAATGGAGTATGGCTCCTCAACGCCGGCCGGATGCCGGCGATTGGAGGGAGAAAGACATGGTAGATGGTCTTATAGGCCTTGCAATCCTCTTCTTCGTACTGGCACTTGTCTTTGCCTTGCTCGGAGCACGGGGCGTTGCCGGGATGTCAATGTCGATCGCGAAGTGGCTGGTCATCATATTCATAGTCCTCGCGATAATCTCGTTGCTGCTCTGACCGCCGGCCGGGCTCTCGAGTCATTAAACAGCCCATAAGCCTATTATCCGGGCCGGGATACCCGGGCCCGGAATCAGAGATCCGTATGATCCCTTTTTTCGGGAGAGCCTCTTCTCTCCCCGGGTAGGCGTCACCGCCGCCTGGAGCGTGGAGAAACTGCAGGCGGTGCTCTGCCAGACCGTCCCGGTGAAGGGTGTGTCCGGACCCGATCCGGCACCCCGCCCGCCCCTCAGTCCTCCGGCCGGAGGTACCTGACGATCGTATCTGCAACCTGCCGGGCTCTCTTCATCGCCCGCTCGTCCTTCCTGACGTCCCCTGGCGCATAGCCCCTGCCGCAGACATACCCGAGGTATGAGAACTCATGGGCGTTCAAGAACCCCTCCATCGTCTCGAGGGAGCGCTCCCCTCCCCGGTCGGCGCAGACAGCGACGGCCACCGCCTTCCTGCCCGCAAGCCTCCTGTCGTGGAAGAGGGAGTAGGTCCGGTCGATCAGGTTCTTCGTCTGGCCGTTGATGTCGTAGTAGTACGTCGGGGCGCCGAGGACCAGCACCTCGCAGTCGATCATCTTCTCTGCCACGCGGCCCCAGTCGTCGTCCTCCGTCGCGCACCACTTCGCCTCCCTGCAGACCTCGCAGCCGGTGCAGGGCCGGATATCCATACCGGCAAGCGTGAGGTATTCGGTCTCGATGCCCGCCTCCCGCACCCGGTCGAGGATGGTGGTGACCAGCAGCGCGGTGTTGCCGTTCTTCCGCATGCTTCCGGAGATACCGAGAACGTTCATGGCCTAGTGCTCGCTCCCCTCGTTCTTGATTCTTGTGATCCGGGCATCGAGATCCAGACTCCGGAAGGCGGCGAGGATTTCGGGGACCGGGTCGCCGGAACGGAAGAAGAGGTGCGAAGGGCAGGCACAGTCGCTGCACCCGAATCCCGGGACATACGCCCCGCCGATGGCACGAGCGAGGGCGCACTCGCAGTCCCGGTCTGTGGCGGCGGTGACGACGGCGGCGGGCCTAACGTGCGGGTCGAGGAGGAGGTAGTCGATGTGCCACCGGGGAGGACGGTCGCGGCGAAGCGCGAGCCTCACGTGCCGGTGCGCCCGGGCAAGCCCCCCGCTTCCTAGCGCCGATCCGATGTAGATGTGCCGGCCTGCGGCGAACTCCCGTATCCCCAGGGCGCCGATGCGGACCTCGCAGTGGGAGTTATCGAGGACGAGGGCGTAGACCCCCCTATCCATAGTACCGGAGCGCTTCGCGGGCGGCCGCGATATGCCTCCCGCCGCCCGCGGTGGCGGGCTCGCCGTGACCGGGGTAGAGCCCCTCGACGTCCAGCGCGCTAAGGCGCTCTATCGATGCCGCGAGCGCCGAGCGGTCTCCCCCCGGGAAGTCATAGCGCCCGAAGGATCCGCCGGTGAAGACGGTATCCCCCGAGAAGAGCACCTTCGCTGCCGGATCGTAGAGACAGATCCCGCCCGGCGTGTGCCCCGGGGTGTGGATCACGCGGAGGCTCCCGAGGTGGTCGCCGTCGCACAGGACGGTATCTGGGACGACCCCGGGCGATCGGGCGCCGAAGTGCATGGCGAGGCTCCGGGTGTCGTCGACGAGGCCGGGCGCGTCCGCCTCGTGGATGCAGACGGCCGCATCTCCGCAGATCCTGGCGATCTCCCGGACATGAGCGATATGGTCGTAGTGGGCATGGGTGATGACGATCGTCTCGATCGTCCCGGCATACGGCTCCACGGCCATCGGGAGAACGCCTGCATCCACAAGGACGTTCCCGTAAACGAACGAATTGGCGTAGGTCGTGCCGCTCGCGATCCACCGGACTGGCATGCAGACTAATATGGCTTCCGGGCAAATGGTTCTTATGCATACCCTGATCTCTGCATGCCTGCGCGGGGTCCCCCCAGAGGTGGAGGCGATCGCCCGCGAGGAGGGCCTCGTCCCGCACCGCGCCGCACGGGCCGTCGCCCGCGGGCGGATTGTCATCCCGGCGAACCCCGGAAGGCCGCACCGGCTCTGTGCCATCGGCGAGGGCTGCAGGGTGCGGGTCAACGTGAACGTCGGGACGTCGGGCGTCCGGTGCGATGAGGACCTCGAGGTTGAGAAGGCAAAGGCGGCCCTCCGCGAGGGGGCGGATGCGCTGATGGACCTCTCGACCGGCGGCGACCTCTCCCGCATCAGGCGCCGGATCCTCGCTCTCGACGCGCCGGTCGGCACGGTCCCGGTCTACGAAGCGGTCCGGCGGGCCGGGAACGCGGCGGACGTCGACGCCGACCTGCTCTTCTCGGTGATCCGGGAGCATTGCCGGCAGGGTGTCGACTTCCTGACCCTCCACTGCGGCGTGAACCGGGATGCCCTTGCATCGCTTCAGGCCGACCCCCGGACGATGGGCGTCGTTTCCCGGGGCGGGGCCTTCCACGTGGCAATGATGGCTGCGACCGGCGAAGAGAACCCGCTCTATGCCGAGTACGACTATTTGCTCGAGATCCTTGCCGAGCACGACGTGGTCATAAGCCTCGGCGACGGAATGCGCCCCGGTGCGCTCGTTGACGCCACCCACCTCGCCAAGACGACTGAGTACCTGACGCTCGGGCACCTGGCGAAGAGGGCGCTCGCCGCCGGGGTGCAGCGGATGATCGAGGGGCCGGGGCATATCCCGGCCGACCAGGTCGGTTACAACGTCAGAATGCTCAAGGAACTGACCGACGGTGCACCGCTCTACCTGCTCGGCCCGCTCGTGACCGATGTGGCGCCGGGCTACGACCACGTCGTGGGGGCGATCGGCGGCGTGATCGCCTGCATGCACGGCGCCGACTTCCTCTGCATGGTCTCCCCGAGCGAACACCTGGCGCTGCCGGACCTCCGCGACATCGTGGAGGGGACGAGGGTGGCGAGGATCGCCGCACACGTCGGGAGCCTCTCGCGTGCTGTGGGGAACACGAAAAATCGGGAGATCCGGATGGCGGAAGCGCGCCGGGGCCTCGACTGGGAGAAGCAGTTCGAAGCGGCGCTCATACCGGAGGAGGCGCGACGCATCCATGAGCGGGACGGGGAGATCGAGACCTGCTCGATGTGCGGCGACCTCTGTGCCATAAAGATGGTGCGGGACATCCTCAAGGCCCCGGAAGAACAGATGGATCCGTGAAGGGATTCTGCCGAATATTTCCGCTCCTCGCGGCCGGATGACGAAATGGTTCCGTCAGGCGCGTCCCGCGCCGAGGATCCGGATAGCGAGGAGGGCGGCGTTCTCGCCGTTATCCACCCCGACGCAGGCTACCGGGACACCTCTCGGCATCTGGACGATGGAGAGGAGGGCGTCAAACCCCATCAGTTTCCCGCTCACCGGGACGCCGATCACCGGCCGCTCTGTCTTCGAGGCGACCACCCCCGGGAGGGCCGCCGAGAGCCCGGCGACCGCGATGAAGACGCGGGCAGTGCTTCCCTTCACGTACTCGTCCAGTTTGTCAGGGTCACGGTGCGCCGATATCACCCGGTAGTCGTAGGATACACCGTGTTCCTTCAGGGTCGCAAATACCTTCTCCGCGACGGGACCGTCCGAGGCGGAACCGCAGATCACCGCGACATCAACCATATCTCCCTCCGATATGCTCCTGCTTCTTTTTCTCTCTGTCGATATCATCTCGAACGGGCAAGGAGACCCCCTGCGCAAGTTGGGGGAGGAATTGCCCGCAACAAGCCCCGTACACTTTCGCCCCGCGGGAGTTATCTTATAGACCGATGAGCAACAAAGATAGGAGATAATGGCACTGCGAGCGGTCAGTGACTATCTGCGTCTTCCCAAGAAGACGTTCCAGATCCTCGACACGCTCGCGTACCATGCCAAGAGCATGTACAACGTGGGGCTGTACAACGTCCGGCAGCACTATGCCACGCACCAGGAGAACAGCCAGACCCTTCAGAGGCTTCGGCCGGACCTCACCTCCGGGGTTGACGTGCTGGTCGGATCCTATCTCTCCTACACGCGAAAGAAAGACTTCCCCTTCAAAGAGTACAGCACTTCTGTGCAGTCAAAAGATAACGAGAACTACGGATTGC
>JALNXI010000199.1 GCA_023230425.1 Methanoculleus sp.
CGCAACCTCTCGGCGGCGCTGGCGATTGCCGCCCTCAACTTCACCGACCCGGATGTGATGATCATGATCCTCGTCGTAGCAATGGTCGGTCTCACGCTGTTGATGTTCATCGGCGAGGAGATGGGCAAGCGGGCGGCAGGATACAACCGGGAGATGTCTAGAGGGGGCAGTCTACATACAGAGAGGGACAGCAACGGCGGTCGAGAACCTCGACCGCGGGAGTCCGATAGATGATCGTCGAACCTGCCGTATTTGTCGTCATCTTTGCGGCGCTTCTCTTTACCTTCAGCCTGATCTCGCGGAGGATCTCGGGGACCGTGCTCACTGCCCCGATGTTCTTTGTCGCACTCGGGGTGCTGCTCAGCCCGGGCGGAATCGATCTTCTCACCCTCCCCGCCACGAGCAGTTTTGTCCTCCTGGTGGCCGAGGTGGCGCTGGTCATCACCCTGTTTACCGATGCCGCCCGGATCGATATTCGCTCACTGGGGGAGGACAGGTGGCTTCCCGGCCGTCTGCTTCTCTTCGGACTTCTCCTCACTATCGGGGCAGGAATCGCCCTTGCGGCTCTCTTTTTTTTGGATCTGACCCTCGCTGAAGCGGGTCTCATCGGCGCGATCCTGGCGCCGACCGATGCCGGACTCGGTCAGGCGATAGTGAATAATCCGAAGGTTCCTGTCCAGATCCGGCAGGCCTTAAACGTCGAGAGCGGGCTGAACGATGGCGGAGCCATCCCCTTCTTCTTCCTCTTTCTCGCCCTGACGGAGGCTGAAGCGGAGGTGGCCCCGATCTCCCTCCTCCTCTCTCTACTCGTTGAACAGATCGGGCTCGGGGTGATCGTCGGCCTCGCCATCGGGTTCACGGGTGGATGGCTGGGGAGATGGGCCGTATCCCGCGGATGGATATCCCGGATTTACTGGCGGATAGATATTCTGGCACTTGCCATCATCTCCTGGCTTGTGGCCGATGCCGTAGGGGGCAGCGGTTTTATCGCTGCCTTCGTCGGAGGTCTTGCCACTGCTGCGGCGTTCATACATGTCCAGAAAGAGGAGGTCAGCTTCGCAGAGGCAGAGGCGGATATCCTGAATCTTGCGGTCTTCTTCATCTTCGGTCTCGTTGCAGGAGGGTTGATCGGGAATGTCGGCTGGACCATCGTCCTGTACGCGGTGCTGAGCCTGACCATCATCCGCATGGTTCCCGTGGCGATCTCGCTTCTCGGGACACACCTGGGGCGTGAGTCGATCCTTTTCCTGGGCTGGTTCGGCCCGCGTGGACTCGCATCGATTGTCCTTCTGCTCATCGCCATTGATGAAGCGGGCAGTATTGCAGGCATGCAGACGATAAGCCTGGTCGTGATCACGACCGTCTTTATCAGTGTCTTTGCCCATGGGATTACTGCAAACCCGGCGATCCGCTGGTATACCCGGAGAGTGGCAGCACTGCCGCCGGACGCACCGGAACGAAAAGAGGGGAAGGAACTGCCGACCCGGCAGGGTGTTTCCACGACTGAGCGTGAGTGAACGTCAGGGAGAGGGCCCAACTGGTCCATCCCGTTCGAAAAGAGGGGAGTGGTCGCCTCGCTTCTCATGAATCTCCACCACACCCCGATATCTTACCTCCAGAGGCGGATATCAATCCCTCATGATCCAGGCAGCCACCTCCTTCTCATGGTCGACGTAGTGCTCACCGCTGACATCGATCACCACCCGATCGATGGTCCCGCCCGTAAAGGCGAACGGTGCGGAGTAGTCCGGTGATACCGGCGATCCACTATCCCGGCCGACACAGAGACCGTCGCCGGTGAGGGAGAAAGATCCCGGCTGAGTCCTGATCCGTCCCTCTCCCACCTTCTTCATGTCTATGTAGAGCGTGAGGGTGCCCGTGGGGCTCCTGGTATCGGGATCGACACCATCCCTTGCGAACTCTGCGGTGAAGACGTGCCGGCCGGCGGGCACGGTACTGCTCGAGGAGATCTTCTGGATCGCGTCCCCGAGCCAGTTGTAGACATAGTGAAGCCGCCCGTCTGCAATGTAGAGGCTGTGACCGCCACCGACACCTCCGTGGGCGAACAGCACGCCCTGCGCCTCCGGGCCATCGATGACCGCACCGGCCGCGATCGTGTACGATCGTCCGCGGATACTGACGGCTACCGACTCGGGAACCTCGGCGGTCCCCGGGTAGTAGACGTAGCGGTTCCTCGGTCTGGAGGGCTGGGGACGCGGCGTGGCAAAGATCTCCAGCGGGCTGCGGTCATCGAGGGGCATACCCTGGTAAATGCCCGCATAGTAGAACCAGAGTCCCTTGAGGAGCTCAAGCACGTCTTTCTTCTCGTCTGCAAGGTTCTGCATCTGGGCCCGGTCCTCCTTCAGGTCATAGAGCTCCCAGATGTCGTGTCCGTAGTTGCCCCAGCCCGAGAGGGGCGGGTGGACGGTGTTTGCCAGCCAGCCCTGGTGGTAGATCGCTCTCTGGCCGAGCATGGCATAGAACTGGGTCTCCCGTCCCGGCGCATCGGGATCGTTAAAGCTGGCCTTGAAGCTCTCCCCCTCGATCGGGCTCTGGGTGTAGCCCTTCAGCACCTTCGGCGACTCGATTCCCAGCAGGTCGTAGAGCGTCGGGACAATATCCACGGCGTGGACATACTGATGGCGTATCTCTCCGCGGGCACTGATGCCGCGGGGCCACGCAACCAGGCACATGTCCGCAATTCCGCCCTCATAGCCGGCAAACCGCTTCCAGTAGGGGAACGGGGTGTCGAAAGCCCACGCCCAGCCGGTGCAGTAGTGGTTGTATGCCCCGGGGCCGCCGAGCTCGTCGATGTGCGGCAGGTTCGCCTCGACCGTGTCGGGGACGTTGTTGAAGAACTTGTTCTCGTTGAAGGAGCCGCTGGGGCCGCCCTCTGCACTGGCGCCGTTGTCGGACACGACGACGATGATGGTATTCTCGAGCTGCCCGGACTCCTCGAGATAGTCGAGGATCCGCCCAACCTGGGCATCGGTGTAGGTGACAAAGCCGGCGTACACCTCCGCCATACGGATGAAAAGCCTCTTTTCGTCCTCGTTCAAAGAGTCCCAGGGGGGTACGAAGTCAAGTGCAGGCCAGGGCTGACCGTCCGGTCCGGTCGTTGCCGGCTCGCCATGAGGGTTGATGGGCGATAGATCGGTATTCTCCGGCAACAGTCCCATCTTCTTCTGGTTTTTGAGGATCTGCTCCCGGATCTTCTCGTAGCCCTCATCGAACCGGCCCCTGTAGCGATCAGCCCATTCCTTGAAGACATGGTGCGGGGCATGGGCGCAGCCGGGACAGAAGTACATGAACCAGGGCTTTTCGGGGGCGATCATCTTCGAGTCGCGGACGAACTCGATCGCCCTCTCAGTGATATCCTTAGAGAAATGATACCCCTCGTCAGGGCGGTAGGGCTGGTCCATGGGGTGATTGTCGTAAACGATATCGGGGTGCCACTGGTTGGTCTCCCCGCCCATGAAGCCGTAGTAGCGCTCGAATCCCCGCCCGAGCGGCCACCGCCCCTTCCACGAGGACATATCGGTCTCCTCTCCCGGGGTTAAGTGCCACTTGCCGATGGCGTAGGTGTTCCAGCCCCGAACGTTGAGCACTTCCGAGATAAATCCGTTTTCGAAGGGGATGCGGGCGGAAAGCCCCGGAAAACCGGCGGACGCCTCCGTGATGCAGGCCATGTTGTTGCTGGTTGCGTTGCGGCCGGTGAGCAGGCAGGAGCGGGTGGGCGAACAGAGCGCCGTGGTATGGAAGTTGCTGTAGCGTATGCCCATATCGGCGATACGCTGCATCGTGGGTGTCTCGATAGGCCCGCCGAATACATCCATGGCCCCGTAGCCCACGTCGTCCCAGACGATCATCAGGATGTTGGGGGCATCTGCCGGTGCCTGCGGCTGCAGGTAGGGATCCCAGTTCGGCACCGAATCCCGGATATCGAGATTGACCGTGCCATTCCATCTGTCAGACATCTTGCACTCTCCACTTTTTATGGTTGCGAACGCCGTGTAGGGAGATGTCGCGGATAAATGCCTTTCGATGCCAAACAGCTGGAAAACCGGGTGAGGTACTGACCCCGGAGCGGGGAACAGATACTATCAAAAGGGTAACGGCGAAGGAGTGGCTCTATTCAATCCGTTTTGAGACGCCGATGCAATGACATTGCTAAAATAGTGAGATATGATAAAGTGGTTCAGGTCCAGTACCTCGCTGTCTCGTTTATCGCCGTCGTCATCGTCCCCACCGGTGTCGTCGCCACCGGTGTCGCCTCGGTCGTCGTGGGCGTCGCTTCGGTCGGCGTTACCGTTGGGGTCTCGTCCCCCACCGGTGAAACGCAACCTGCCACCAGGACCGCCGCTGCCATGATCAACAGGATCAGCAGGATCAGTTTCTTCAACATCAATAGGCCCTCCTGAGTTGAGGATGAAGGGACCGGCTATCCGGCA
>JALNXI010000200.1 GCA_023230425.1 Methanoculleus sp.
GTCATGAAAAAGAATGCTGAAGGCTTCACCCGGATTGCCCAGGAAGTCTTTGCCCCCATCTACCCCGTCATCGCAGAGCAGGTGCTCGCGTGGTCAGGAATACAGGACGGCCTCTCGCTGGATCTCGGGAGCGGCCCCGGCCTTCTCTCTGCAGCGCTTGCGGAGAAGAGCGACCTCTCCGTCATTGCACTCGACACCGACCCGGCGATGGCCCCGATCGCCCGGGAGACCGCCGCCGGACACGGCTGCGCAGACCGGATAGCCCCGGTCACCGGTGACGTCCACTGCATGCCGGTCAGGGACGACACCGTCTCGCTCATCGTCAGCCGCGGCTCGATCTTCTTCTGGAAAGACCGGGTGCGGGCATTCCAGGAGATCGAGCGGGTCCTCCGGCCCGGCGGCATCGCGTTCGTCGGCGGCAGTTTCGGTACTCCCGCGCTCCGCGAGACCATCTTTGCCCGGATGCGGCGGCGGAACCCCGACTGGGACCGCGACATCGCCCGGAGGAGCGGGTGGGCGACCCCCGATGTGCTCCTCCGGGAACTTGCGACAAGCGGGGTGGCTCTCTACCATATCCGGAAAGAAGAAGAGGGGTTATGGGTGGAGATCCGGAAAGACCCGACCCCGGTTACTCGGCGCGCTCGGTGAAGATGATCGTCCCGGCGATCCGGGTGATCTTCACCTTCACGGTCTGGCCCGGTTTTGCATTCGCAACGTACATCGTGTAGCGGTCAATCTTCACCACGCCGTCGCCGCGCTTCGAGAGGAACTGGGGGGTGACATCCATGATTGCGCCCTCGGTCGGTTTCGCCGCCGCAGAGGGGTCAACGGTCGATCTCCGCTTCCTGACCGGCCGGTGGCCGCCGCAGGCGTCGCACCGGAGCGTCAGGATCCGGTCGCTCTTAACGAGGCGGGTATCAGGTTTTCCACATTCTGAACAGATGACGTAATCCTCGACGTAGCCCCGGATGATCGCGTTGATCTGCTCCTGCTCGAACTTCCCGGAGAAGACGGCCCGTGTCCCCTCAATCTTGCCGGCAGTGCCGAGCTCGCCGAGGAGGTGCTTCATCAGGTGGTCCTGTTCGCGCCGGAGGATGCCCGCAATCTCGGCAAAGTTTTCGAGGACCGTGGTCTTCCCCTCGATGAAGGCGCGGACGGCAGGAACCGTGAACCGATCTTCAAACTCCGTCGGCTCAGTGATATTGGTATACGCCTCCTTCAGAAGGTCTTCATATGACGGGGTCATACCCCACTATTGGTCGCGCCACGTCAAAAAGTGAGTACCTCACACCAGTCTTGCACACGCTTATGTAGATAGGCAACCCACCAGTTTTACAGTATGTTATCGGCTCAGGACCTTGCATTGCTGCGAAAAACCCTCGGGCGCGACGCGACCGACGTCGAGCTTGCCTGCTTTGAAAATCTCTGGAGCGAACACTGCAGTTACCGGTCCACCAAACCCGTCCTGCGGACGCTGCCCACAGATGGGAGTGATGTACTGCTCGGGCCGGGGGACGATGCCGCGATCGTGCGGTTCAGCGATACCTGCGCCCTCGCCATCGGGATGGAGAGCCACAACCATCCAAGTTACGTGGACCCCTACGACGGCGCCGCCACCGGCGTCGGCGGGATCGTCCGCGACATCCTCTCTATGGGCGCTCGCCCCATCGCCCTGATGGACCCCCTTTACTTTGGGCCCCTTGATACAGAGAAGAACCGCTACCTCGTCGAGCATATCGTCGCCGGCATCGGTGATTACGGCAACTGCATCGGGGTGCCGGTCGTCCGGGGCGAACTCGTCTTCGACCCCTCGTACTCAGGAAACCCGCTCGTGAACGTCGTCTGCGTCGGGACCGTGGACCCCGGCCGCTACATCACCGCCCGGGTGAAGGTGCCGGGCAGCCACCTGGTCCTGATCGGCTCCTCAACCGGGCGGGACGGTCTCGGCGGAGCGTCGTTTGCCTCCCGGGATCTCTCTGAGGATGCGGAGGCCGCCGATCGGCCGAGCGTCCAGGTCGGCGATCCCTACACCGAAAAACTCCTCATCGACGCGATCCTCGAGATGGCCGAGACCGGAAAGATCCTCTCCTGCCGCGACCTCGGGGCGGCGGGGCTTGCCGGGGCGTCGAGCGAGATGGCGAGCACGTTCGGAGCGGTCATCTACGCGGACCGGGTCCACCTCCGGGAGACCGGGATGGTCCCCCGGGAGATCATGCTCGCCGAGTCCCAGGAGCGGATGCTCGTCGAGGTGGCTCCTGAGGACGTCGCCCGGATGGGGGCGATCGCGGAGAAGTACGATCTCCGGTGGAGCGATATCGGCGAGGTGATCGCCGACCCCCGCTACATCGTGAAGTTCCACGGCGAGGTCGTTGCCGACCTGCCCGTAGACCTGCTCGTCGGCGGGGCGCCGCTCTGTGCCTGGGAGAAAAAGTCCTACTCTGCGGAGACACCGTTCGCCCGCCCGGAGACGCCGGTAAAGGACCTCGCGCTCGCGGTCCTCACGCACCCGGACGTGGCACACAAAGATTGGGTCTATGAGCAGTACGACAAAGACGTCCAGCTCCGGTCGGTCTCGCTCAGCCACGACGCCGCCGTCCTCCGCCTCGAGGATAAAGCCCTCGTCCTCTCCTGCGGGTGCAACCCCCGGCACATCTACTTAAAGCCCTTTGAGGGGGCGGCGAACGCCGTCATCGAGAACGCGAGCAACCTCGCCTGCCTCGGTGCCGACCCGCTCTGCATCGTCGACTGCCTCAACTTCGCAAGCCCCGAACACCCGGAGATCTTCTGGCAGATCGAACAGTGCGTGCTCGGCCTCGGGGATGCGGCGCGAAGGATGGCGATCCCGATCGTCGGCGGCAACGTCTCGCTCTATAACGAGAGCGACGAGTTCGAGACGCAGATCAAGCCCACGCCGTCGCTCGGGATGATCGGACGCGGTGAAGTCCGGGAGTGGACGGCGCCCGCCGAAGGCGAACTCCTCGCCCTGATCGGGAGGACGTTGCCCGACTTTGGCGGGTCGGTCCTGGACGCCGTGACAGAATGCGGCGGCTCCGCGCCCGCGATGGCAGACACGGCCATCGTCGCCATCGTCCGCGACCTTGTCCGGGATCGATCGATCACGACCGTGACCGACCTCTCCCGGGGCGGACTCCTTGCGGCGCTCGTGAAGGTCGCGCCCCAATCGGACGTCAGCCTCGCCGGCGACCCTCTGGAAGAACTCTTCTCCGAGACCTACGGCCGGTTCCTGGTCGCAGTCAGGGACGAGTCGGCCCTCGTCGGGGTGGAGCACCGGACCATCGGCACGGTCGGCGGCGACGCGCTCACTCTCCGGCTGAGGGACGGGACCGTCGTCATCACGCCGGATGAGTTAGAGACGGCGCTCACCGCGACGACCCGGAAGATGCGTTACTGAACTATCTTCTCTTTTACCGGCAACCGGACGAGGTCGGCCAGGGCTTCCACCGCCCCGGCGCTCCGCATGTCCCGCTCGGTGAACGGGACCCCGCCCCGGACGTCGGCGCCCCGGTCTACGAGCAGCGCCTGCATTGTCTCGAGCGCCTTTCCCGGCGCCCCGCGCGATGTGCAGAAGACAAACGCAGTCTTTCCTTCGATCCCCCGCAAGGCGGCGACGGCCGCATTGACGGCGGGTGTCGGGTTGCCGGCCCAGACCGGGCTTCCGATGACGACGATGTCGTAGGCGGAGACGTCAATGACAGAAGGTTTGATATCGGCTTTCTTCCCCCGGACGGCTCTTGGAGCGCCTTTGAGGTACATACCGATCTTTGAGTAGCCGGCGAGGTCCTGTACTTCTACAAGGTCGCCACCGGTCGCAGCGGCGAGCCGTTCGGCCACGGTCCGGGCGTTGCCGGTCTCCGAGTGATAGATGATGCAGACGGGCATACCGGAGGGTAGCGCCGGAGAGCATAAACCGGTATCGGCCGGGAAAAAAGGGGTTACTTCTTGAACTGCGGCATGAACCCGCGGAGTTCCTTACCCACCTGCTCGATCAGGTGCTCCTCATCCGCCCTCGTCAGCGCGGTGAAGACCGGGCGGTTGACCGTGTTCTCAAGCATCCACTCCCGGGCGAACTCGCCGTTCTGGATCTCCTCGAGGACCTCCTGCATCGCCGCGTAGGTCTCCGGCCCGATGACGCGGGGGCCGCGCGTCAGGTCGCCGTACTGGGCTGTGTTGCTGATCGAGTCGCGCATCTTTGTAAACCCGCCCTCGTAGATCAGGTCGACGATGAGTTTCATCTCATGCAGGACCTCGAGGTAAGCCATCTCGGGCGCGTACCCGGCGTCCACCAGGGTCTCGAACCCTGCCTTGATGAGCGAGGTCACCCCGCCGCAGAGGACCGCCTGCTCACCGAAGAGGTCGGTCTCGGTCTCCTCCGCAAACGTCGTCTCGAGCACGACCGCA
>JALNXI010000201.1 GCA_023230425.1 Methanoculleus sp.
GACCGGGCGGACGGCCACAGCATCGACGTCGAGGGAGTGGAGGGCGGTGCAGGCCCCGACCACGTCGGCGACGGCGTCGTCCGCACCCACCTCATGGAAGTGCGCCCCGGTCCCGTGGATGCTCTCTTCGGCCCGGTGTATACGGAGAAAGACCCGCCGGGCCATCTCCCGTGCGGGGGCAGGGGCATCGCTCCCGGCCACCCGGTCGAGCACTTCGGTAAGAGTGCGGTGGTCTACCGGGGCATGCGTCTTCACCTGGACGGCCCGGATGCCGGAGCGGTCTACCCGTTCTATTGTCGGTTCGCCGACGACGGAACGCATGGCTGCCCGGATGAGCCCCTCATCCGCCCCCAGATCAAGGAGTGAACCGATGATCATGTCGCCTGCGGCCCCGTTGAACGGGTCGAAGAAAAGTATGTTCATGCGTCTCCAGTACTTATAAATCCCCGAAATATAAGAACTAGAGGTAATGCCCGAGATATACTTGAAAGTAGATAGCGCTTATCCGGAGGATCAGGGGGCGGGCAAGGCACGGCTTGACCCTGATACCATGCTGCAACTCCGGCTCAGCCCCGGAGACCTTGTTGCTATTGAAGGGAAGCGTCGCACCGTGGCCAAGGTCTGGCGTGCCATGGTGAACGACTGGCATCAGGGTAAGGTCCGGATCGATAATTTTACCCGGCTCAACACCGGTGCCAGCATCGGGGACCGCATTAAGATAAAGACGCTGGATGAGGAGGTCGAGGCGAAACGGGTGGTGCTCGCACCGCCCGAGGACCTCCCGAAGCAGCTCCCCATCAACTACAGCAGCGTCGTCAACAAACTGATCGACTTTCCTATCGTGAAGAACGACTCCGTGCCAATCCAGGCTGGGCTCCCGTTCATGCAGCCCCAGCTTGTTGCATTCAAGGCCGTGGTGGTCGAGCCGGAGAACGCGGTGATCATCACCAAGAACACGAAGATCGAGTTCTCCGAGAAGCCCGCCGCCGGGTTTGAGGGTGTAAAGAGGATCAGTTACGAGGACATCGGCGGACTGAAGGGCGAGCTGCAGCGTGTCCGCGAGACGATCGAACTCCCCATGCGTCACCCGGAGATCTTCCGGAAGCTCGGGATCGAGCCCCCGAAGGGTGTTCTCCTCTACGGCCCGCCGGGGACCGGAAAGACCCTCATCGCAAAGGCGGTCGCAAGTGAGAGCGGAGCGCACTTCATCTCCATAGCGGGGCCTGAAGTGATATCGAAGTACTACGGCGAGAGCGAACAGCGACTCCGTGAGGTTTTCGAGGACGCCCGGCAGCATGCGCCTGCCATCATATTCATCGACGAGCTCGACTCCATCGCCCCCCGGCGCGAGGAGGTGACCGGGGAGGTCGAGCGGCGCGTGGTGGCCCAACTCCTCACGATGATGGACGGGCTTGAGGAGCGGGGACAGGTCGTGGTGATCGGGGCCACGAACCGGCTCGACGCCATCGATCCTGCTCTCCGCCGTCCCGGAAGGTTCGACCGGGAGATCGAGATCGGGGTCCCGCCGGAGGACGACCGGATCCAGGTACTCCATATCCACACCCGCGGTATGCCGCTTGCAGACGATGTAGACATCAACTTCATCGCCCAGCAGACCCACGGGTTCGTCGGGGCGGACCTCGCCGCTCTCGCCCGTGAGGCGGCGATCAAGGCGCTCCGGCGTTACCTCCCCGAGATCGACCTGGAAGCCGAGGAGATTCCCCAGGAGATCCTCGAGAAGATGGAGGTGCAGGGCAAGGACTTCCGCGACGCCCTCCGTGACGTTGGCCCGAGCGCCATGCGGGAGATCCTCCTCGAGGTGCCTCACACCACCTGGGAAGACGTGGGGGGCCTTGCCGAGGCAAAGCAGGAGATCCGCGAGGCGGTGGAGTACCCGCTCACCCGGCGGGAACAGTTCGAGGACCTCGGGATCGAGCCCCCGAAGGGCGTCCTCCTCTACGGCCCGCCGGGAACCGGCAAGACCCTCATCGCAAAGGCGATCGCAAGCGAGAGCGGGGCGAACTTCGTCCCCGTCAAGGGTCCCCAACTCCTCTCGAAGTGGGTGGGCGAGAGCGAGCGGGCGGTGCGCGAGGTCTTCAAGAAGGCCCGGCAGGTGGCGCCGTCCATCATCTTCTTCGACGAGCTGGACGCTCTCGCCCCCGCCCGGGGAGGCGGCTCCGAGTCGCACGTGATCGAGAGCGTTCTAAACCAGATCCTCACGGAGATCGACGGCCTCGAGGAACTCCGGGGCGTGGTGGTGATGGGTGCGACGAACCGGCCGGATATGGTCGACCCGGCACTGCTCCGGCCCGGAAGGTTCGACCGGCTCGTCTACATAGGCGAGCCAGGGCGGGATGACCGGGAGAAGATCCTCGCGATTCACACCCGCTACATACCGATCGAGGGTTCTACGATCGAAGACCTCGTGGAGATGACCGAGGGGCTCTCGGAGAACGAGCTCGAGGATCTTGTCCTGGCCGTCGGGGCCAACCGGCGCGTAAGTGTCGAAGACGTAAGGAGCCACCGTGCCGCGATGGTGGTGAGCAGCGATGAGGGGCTCCCACGCTACCTCCGGAGGAGGAAGATCGTCGACCTCTTCTCCCAGCAGAAGGTGACCCTCGACGACCCCGTACGGGACCGGCTCATCCAAAAGATCGCCACCCGAGTTGAGGGGTTCGTCGGGTCGGATCTTGAGGCGCTCGGCCGGGAAGCAGCCATGCTTGCTATGCGAGAGGGCGCCCCCATCGTGAACCCGTCACACTTCGACCGGGCGCAGGAGAAGGTGCACGCGACGATGAACGAACGGCTGCGGCAGTATTATCAGAAGGTGCAGCAGCACTTTAAGGGCGGGCTGCCGAAAGAGGTGCAGCCGCTGGAATACCAGTAAGCGGGCGTCGGGGGATACCCCCGGAGGACTCTTTTTGTATGGCGACCCGTTTTCATCCGGGACGCCCGCACCAGATCTCGAGCTGCTGAGGGATTTTACGTAAAAAACGGTTTGATCGTCCCTTCCGTTACGCATCGCGGGCGGAGAGAGGGATCTCTCCCTCCGTCCTCACCGCCGGCCGAACCAGACCACGAGGCCCACGACCGCCGCGAAGGGGACCACCCACCCCGCCGCCGCCTTCTGGGACGGCACCGCGGTCGTGTTCTCCGCCTGCGCCTCGATCCACTCGACCGCGTATGCGAGCTGAACGTCCTCCCCGGCCATCGCCCACGCCAGGGTCTCCGCATCGAGCGGCACCCGCACCGTCGGGGCGACCCCGCCGACCAGCGACGCGTTGCTGTCCACCTGGATCCGGCCGTGCTCGTCAAGCGACGCGCCCGCCGGGAAGGCAGTCAGGATCCCGAGGGGGAGCAGCGGCCCCATCGACTCCATGCCGAACGCCCCGTTCGTCCCGTACCACGAGACGATCGCGCCCCTTCCCGTCTCGGCAAAGACCTTCGGGAGACCCTCGCCCGTGCTGATGGTGTAAGGGCTGACCAGGAGAGCGACCGGGCCCTCATAGCGGTCGGGCCGGGGCGCGGCCCAGGCCTCCCAGAGGACCGCGGGCTCCCCGGTCCCGGGGTCGTACGAGGTGCCGTACTCGTAGAAGACCGGCCGGTCCACAAACCACCCGGCGAAGGCGGCGGCAAGGTTGTCGTCCCCTCCCCGGTTGAACCGGAGGTCGACGACGATGCCGGGCGCATCCTTCGCGATCGCGTCCTTCACCGCCGCCTTGAAGGGTTGGTAGACTTCATAGGCCTCTTCGTAGACCGCGATGTAGGCAACACCGCCGGAGAGGGTCCGGGTGGTCACGGTATCGTTCGAGAAGATCGCTTTGATATTCGCCATCGTCCCGGCTCCCACGTCGTTCACCGGGCGGCCGAGGAAGATGCTCGTCCGGGCGAGGGTCTCGTAGCCGTCCTCCGCCGCAGTCAGGTTGACCATACGCGGAACCGAACCCTCCGGAGCAGTTATCCCGACCGTTGCCGCGGCCCCAACCGGCGCCCGGGTCAGGAACCGCTGCTGCTGGAGGAGGATTCCTTCCCCGGTCGAAGGCTTGACCGGGGCCCAGATGATCGATGTCGCGTTGATCGCATCCCCGATCGCCCGGCCGTTCCACGAGACCACCTCGTCGCCGAACCGGATCCCCGCCTTCTCCGCGTCGCTCCCTTCCGCAACGTAGGTCACGATCACCTTGCCCGTATCCAGCCTTGCAACGGCAAGCCCGTATCCCCCGCCGATATCGGCATACTTCGCCCCGAAGTCATCGGGGGAGAGAATTATGACGTGTCCGTCCGGGATGGCGGCCGCGAACTCACGGAGTGTGCGGTAGTATGCGGCGTTGTCCTGGTTCTTCTCGGCCTCCGCGATCCCGGGGGCATACCTCGCGTAAAGCGAATCCCAG
>JALNXI010000007.1 GCA_023230425.1 Methanoculleus sp.
AAAGACGTTGTTGTCGAGACAGTGGTTCCGTACAAAAGGTGTATCTCGCAAACCCGGTGAACAGCCGCTGTTCAACGGTGTGAGAGGGGTATGCACGGTAACGGGTGACGTGTCTCATTGCTTGAACCAATAGAGGGGTTTTGGCTCATCAACCAATACGATATGCCGTGCGGGGTGAAAGTGAACGGACCAAGGGGCGCAATTCTCCCCACGGCTCAAGCCGGGGGCTTGCTTGCACCCCTTGAAACCCGGTTTTCTGTCAACCGGAGCGACCGGCCGGCTGCCCGGGATCGTTCTTCTTCCCGAAGGTTCGCCGGACCCGTTCAAGCACCGGGCGGGAGACCTCATCCATCTGCTGATCAAAGTAGGCCACCCATTCCGCGACGACCGCGAGTTCTCCCTGCTGCGCATCGAGCCTTTCCTGCAGGCGGTCGAGGGCCTGCTGAAGTTGGCCGGTCTCCTCTCTCCTCAGTTCCTGTTCCCGCTCGAGCTCACCGGCGAGGCGCGCGATCCGGCGCTCCTGCCTGGCCAGCATCTCCTGCATCACCCGGATCTCGAGCACCACCTCGGGCGGGAGCGGGACGCCGGTCTGGTCGATCTCTTCCGCTGGTTCTTCCGGCGCAGCCGATCTCCTGCCGGAGCGGACCTCTCCGGTGATCTCTTCGGGTGTTAGGCCCCTTCCGGAGAGTTCTACGAGTTCCCGGACAACTCTGACCGCCTTCTGCGGAAAAAGCCTGACCGGGCCGATAGTCCGATAGGTAAAGAGGCTGTTGTAGGTCTGGACGAGAGTCCGGACGTCCTGTTCGGAGATCCCGGTGAGGTGCGCTATGTCGCAGATCTTGAGTTCTTTCTCGCTCATGAGCCACCTTTTGCACCCGCTCTCCCGTGAGCGGGGGCCCTACCCTACTTCTTTGTTGCCATCAGGTATAGGAGCGTGCCGGATCGCGGGATATTTCTCACCGCCGTCCCAGTACTGATACATGAACCGGGCAGGGAGGGGGAGTATCCCGGCAGGCACGACCGTCATCCGGAAGGCAGTGCGGTCTGCCCGCCTCCAGGTGCGGCCGGATGGGACCCTCAGGGTAGTCGCCCCTCTATCGTTTGATATCGCGGGGTTCCTGCAGCGCAACGCGGCCTGGATCGAGGAGCGGCGCGGGGAATTTGACCGGCTGGCCGCCGAAGGGCGCGGGAGGGAGGACCGGCTCCTCCTGCACGGGCGGTACTACCGCCTGGTCCCGGGCGAGCGGTTTGTGGTCGACGAAGCTCGCGGGGCCGTCGCCTGCCCATCCGTCCCCGGTCTCCGGAGAAGCCTCTCCGGGGTGTTGAAGGAGGAGGTCCTGGATCGGCTGGAGGCCTACCCGGACCTTACCGGCCGGAGGCAGGGGCAGATCGCGGTGAGACTGCAGAAGACCAGATGGGGGAGTTGCTCGTCACTCGGCAACCTGAACATCAACCTGCGCACCATAGCCCTCCCCGACCCTCTGCGTGAGTACATCGTCGTCCACGAGGCTGCCCACCTCCGCGAGCAGAACCACTCAAAGCGGTTCTGGCTTCTCGTCGGCGACCATTACCCCGACCACCGGGCGGCGGAAGCCGAACTGCGGCGCTACTGGGTCATCCTCGAACGAAACCGGGTCTGGGGTTCGATCCAGGATACGGATTGAGAGAGGCGGTATCAGGAGTACTTCCGCCAGAACATGGAGAGTTTCCTCGACTCTGCCCAGCGTTCGTCGAGCTGATCGATGATCGTGTTGATCCGCTGCACCTGCTGTCGGATCTTCTCCGTCGCCTCAGCATCGTCGATCAGCTCGGCACGCCCCATGATCGCCTGGAGCGGGTTCCTGATATGGTCGGCAAGCAGGGCAAACTGCTCCATGTTTCGTTCGACTTGAGTGTAGGCCTTCGATTTCAGGTCCTCAATCTCTTTCTGGGCGGATATGTCCCGGGCGACGGTGATGATCCTCGCGACCTCGCCCTGCTCGATGATCGGGATCCGCATCTCCCGGAGGGTCACGGTTCGGTCGCCGAACCTGAAAGACCGCTCCGACGTCAGTGGCCGCCCGGTCCGTACGACACGCTCGTACTGCTGCCTCACGGAGGACGGGAGGAACGGCAGGACTGTAAAGAGGTTCTTCCCGACGACGTTCGTCGCGAGTCCGAGTTCTTCGCACCAGGCGATGAAGGCGTCGTTTGCGAGGAGGAGGGTGAGCCCGGTATCGACGACGGTGACGGCGTCGGTGATGGCGTCAAGGACAATCTGGTAGAGATTTTCCGACTCCCGGAATATGTATTCAGACTGCTTCCGGTCGAGTGCACTCTCGATGATATGGACGGTCGCATGCAGGAGCGCGATGTCCTCGTTCGTGAACCGGGCGCCTTCGGTGTTCCGGTCAAACCCAACAAAGCCAACGACCGCTTCTTTCAGCCGGAGGGGGACCATCAGCGTCGCGGTAACGCCGTGCCGCCTCAGAAAATCGCGCTCCTCTCTCAGCGATCGCCCCTCCCCGGACGCTCCATCCACGATCACGGTCTCGCCCTCCAGGGTCCGTACAATCCACCAGGGGAGATCGCTCGTGAGAAACTTCTGGAACTCTCCCCGGCGGGGTTTCTGCCCCGGCGCGCACCATTCGTGCGTTGTGCCAAGGAGTGTCCTGGGATCGTTGAAGAGGGAGAGATAGGCCCTGCATGCCCCGTACGCGCGGCCGAGGTCCTCAAGCGACTCGTCGATCGCCGGATCGATCCGCGTGGGATCCATGAAACGCGCGGGCATCGCCGCGACGGCCCGCTCGAGGCTGCGGCGGCGACCGGGCGTATCCTCTATATTCCGCTGCAGGGTGACATCGATGCAGGAGAGGAGGAGCCAGAGAACGGCCGTCTCGGGGTCATGGACGGTGCTGACCGAGATCCGGACGTCAAAGGGCGATGAGTCGCCCCGCCGGGCGACGACCATCCCGCTCCACTGTCCGGCGGAGAGGGCGTGGCCGATGCAGTCCGGTCCATCTCCCCAGGAAAGCCAGAGGAGATCCACGGGCTTTCCGATAACGTCCCGTAAGTCATACCCCCACATGGCAAGCAGCGAAGCATTGGCGAAGACGATACGCCCCTCTTGATCGACGATACAGATCCCGGAGAGCGAGGTCTCGATCACCTGCCGCAGCATCGCAGCAGTGACTCCAGAGGTCTCGGCCGGGATCCCGACGGCGACAGAACCCTCTCCTCTCCAGTAGTCCCGATTGCTTCCCTGTTGCCCTGGGGGTTCGCGGCCGGCGAACCCCTTCTCCGTATACGGTTCCATATCCCGATCGTCCTGGGGCAACACACCTGATCACGGCCCCTCACCGCTCTGGATAGCCACGCGCTGCCGCGCTCCGGATCTCCTGTCCGGAAGACCCGGAGCGGATAGGTTGATCAATCCCTCGTGTCACATATCATCTTTTCCATTTGAGTTGCGGTGGCCCCACACCGGAGGAGGGCAATCAGCCGGTTTAATGTCGGGATGGAGACTGCAGGGATCGCCCCTGCCCGGCCCTCCCGCCCCGAGCCGCCGCCCCCCGGGCCCGAGATGAGTGCCCCGGCGACGGATGACGAACCGCCGGTTTTCATCCCCGGGCGTCAGGCGTTCGCCTTATGTTCCCACCAGTAACTCCTGTACATCACCAGGAGTGCGGTCCCGATCAGGAGGAAGACAATGACCGATACCCAGGGCCAGGCTCCCGCCGGGATGAGGTTCGCGATATAATCGATGCCAAGGGCGACGGCAAAACTGCCGATAATGCCACCGATGGTGACGCAGGAGAGAACCTCAATCTTCGTCATCCCGAGCATTCTCCCGACAACGGAGCCGACGATGCTCCCCGACCCGTCAAAAGGAATGCTTACGAAGATAATGAGGCCGATGAAGTAGAGCCGTTCAAGCCACGGCCGCCGGTCCAGGAAGGCCCTGCCCGCCGCCATGAATCGCCGGACCCGGGGACCGACATAGGGAATGCGCAGGACCAGCGGAAAGTTCCAGGCCATGAAGAGTCCGCCGGCGAAGTCCAGGAATGCCAGGGCAAGCGCGATCAGCCACCAGGGTATGCCGAGAAGGATGCTGACCGGTATGATCGTCTCCCGTCCAAGCGGCGGGACGACGTAGGCGACCATCATCCCGAGAAGCAGGAGCCACTGCTCTACCGGGAGGAAAAGCCCTACGGCGGCAAGAAAGACACCACAGAGCAGGAACGGAACCGAGACCTTCAGCCAGCGGGTCCGGTCATCCGCCCTGTCATCGCCCCATACACCGGTCTGCCGCATGAGCCGCTGTCACCTGTGGGTAGTGCCCGCCGTATGGAACCCGCAATCACTCCTTCTCCTCAACAGGAGGGGTGGGCCCCCGGGTCTTCAGAATATGTTCGACGATCTTTGATGAACTTGCAAGCGGGCCGGGATATCCGGCTATCCTGGCGACGTCAGCGTTGAGCCCGCGGCTCCGGAGTCTCTGCCGGAGGTTCTCCTCGTCAAAGTGCTGGTTAAACCCGAGCGTGATGATGTCCGGTCCAATCTCTGCGATCGGCCTGAACATATCATGGAGATCGCCGAGGAACGCATGGTCGACCGGCTTTAACGCCTGGACCATTCGGAGCCTTTGATCCTCCGGGAGGATCGGTCTCGGCTTATGCTTTACGTTCGCGTCCCGTGCCACAATCACAGAGAGTTCGTCGCCGAGTTTCCGGGACTCTTCAAGGTAGTAAAGGTGCCCGGGGTGGAGGATATCAAACGTGCCCGTTGCAACCACATGGATCATTCGACCACCTCAAGGCGAACAGGGCTCCCGTCCGCCCGGTAGCTCCGCCAGTCCCTCTCTGTGTAGGGGTACCCGACGATGACATGATACCGCCCCACCGTGGGGAAGAACCTGAGATCCGCCGACGACGGCGAGAGGGCGCCGTTCGGGTGGCTATGGGCGCTGCCGGCCTGGTGGATGTCCAGCGGGAGCATATCGATGAAGAACGAGGCGCTCTCTTCGCCGACGATGGTGCCGGGCACCAGGTCGAGGTCCCGGATGATGCCGCCCTGCTCCCGCAACACGGCAACGAACTCATTCGGGTGATGTTCCCGCCCAAGTTCGAAGAGCATCGAAAGCAGATCCCTGCTGATCCCGCGTATAGCCATTCTACTGAAGAGTAGGGGGGAAGTAAACATAAGTCCTCGCGTTCGGCATGAGTACCCGACCGGAGCATTCGGCCCGCCGGGAACACGGAGAAAAAAGGGGATCGCTCAGGGGATGACCCGCCCTGTCGACGGGGCCACCGGAGTCTGGTTTTCTACTGGGGTCACGTTCGGCGGCACGAGACCCGGCGGCACCAGGACAGTATGGATGATATGGACGACGCCGTTCCCAGCAGTAAGATCAGGTGTGACGATCGTAGCGTTTCCCACCGTGAGATTGCCGTCGACCGTGCTGATGGAGAGGTTATCCCCGGTGAGCGTCGAGAGAACCGTCTCGTTTCCGGTGGCGTTTGCCTCCGTCATCAGGTCTTCTGCTGTATAGGCTCCCTTCACCACGTGGTGCATGAGCAGGGTATCCAGCACCTCCGTGTCATTGAAGAACCCTGCAAGGGTCTCGTTGCCGAGAGCCTCAAAAGCGGCATCGTCAGGAGCAAAGACTGTATACGGCCCCCCGGTAGCAAGCACCGTCTGCGCGAGACCGGCCTTACCGACAGCCTCCGTAAAGAGGGTCAGGAACTCATTCCCGGCGATCAGATCGGCCAGCGTCGCGTTCGTCGGCTCCTCCCCGGGGGTTGCGTTCCCGCCCGGAACAACCATCATCCCCTCCGGTACGACGATGACGACGCCCTGCATGGGCGTCCGCTGCTTCGAGGCGTTGAGCGTACAGCCGTACGGGTAGGTCCCTGTATCGGCGAATGTGTAGTTGTATGTCTTGTTTTGCTCTATCGGCCCGGAGTCAAAGGTTTCTCCCGTGCTGGTGACGGTATGGCTCACCGGGTCATTGTTCGTCCAGGTTACCGTTGTATTTCCCTCAACCGTGAGCGAGGCGGGGTAGTACGACCCGCCACGTATATCGACGTCGGCGGTCGCTGCCTGGACAGGCAGGGCAACGAGACCGATGATCAGGGCTGCTACGAGCCCGAGTATGGCTGGATTCCTTCTCATGCAGTTTCACCACGCTTATGAACTCCGGCAGGGAGGGCAAGCCGGCCCCCCGGATCCGGACCCTGAAATACGCCTCAAATCTATGGGGGTTATGATACCAGTGGTACCCGCCGGAATGGTTCGGAACCGCCCACCACTGCCACGGGTTGTGAAATGGCCCCAATATTATATAAGTATTGCCATACCACAAGATCGAACAGAAATCCCCGGCGAAGCCCCGCTCTTCCCATCACAAAAAAGCACCGGATCAGACTCCTCAGAACGGCCCGTCCTGCTCGAAGCTCCTCTGCAGCCGGATGGCAAGTTCCGCCTTAAAGAGCTCCTTTCCAAGGTAGGCGGCGTGGTCGAGCCGGGAGAGGCTCCCGTTCACGAGGAGGGTGTAAAAGACGTCTTCCCAGCACTTCCCCCGCACGGCACGGCCCCGGTGGACCGCCACGATACAGTCCCCCTCGATGCCTATGCGGATGCACCCGAGGGGATCATAGGTGATCTCGTCCGGCACGGGGTACGCATCCATGATACCGTCATACTCAAGCGGCGGTTCGCGCCGTCGCCGTTTCTCTTTCAGTACCAGAAGGTCGAGCCCCAGGTCTTTGGGGTACGGGCGGTCGATCATCAGCGCCATCATATCGGTTGCCCGCCGCATCTCCGCCACCGATCCCCGGGTCTTATCGCTGTGCTCGCTTGTGAAGACGACGGCGGCGCCGACCTCGTACGCCATACCCGCAAGCAGCGCATTCTCCCCGGGAGAGTCGGCGTCCAGCAGTTCAACGACGTTGCCCGCCCCGAAGAAGAGCGGGTAAGGGACCTCCGGGAACCCCGAGAGCGAAGCGACGAGCCCGGAGCCCACCGGCTGGAGGAGGGGATCGGCGATCAGGCAGGAGATCCCGACCTCCTCTGCCGCGGCCAGGTTCTCTTGAAGCGTCCGTTCCCGCGGCACCACGACCGCGGCCGCTCCGGCATCCGCGACCGCCTCTCCGACGACTGGGATGTTTCCCTCGTGCAGGGAGAGCACCAGGTCGGCACGGAAGAGCGCCGCCGCAATGAGGAGAGGATCCTGTGTATCGACCGCCAGAGGGCCTTCGATATCCGCGAGAACTGAGAAGCATCTCCTCACGTCCTCGGCGGTCGCGTCGAAACCAAATCCCAGGTCCACGATGTCGGCCCCGGCGGCAAAGAACCCCCGAACCTCATCGACCAGGTCGTCGCGCTTGTGCGCGTCCATGATCTCCGCAAGCACCTTCATCCTTGAACTCCCGCCGATCTTTGTGCCCCGGATAATGAAGTCAGAATCCGCCTCTGCTTCACGGAGCGCCACCTGGCGGCAGGCCTCTTTGCGGCGCGTATCTGTGAGGAAGTCATCGGCAGGGACGGTCTTTGAGAGCCGGACGCGATCGAGCACGCTGAGGACCAGCGGGAGGTCGGCGGCATGCCGCGGGCCCCGGTAGACCGGGACGCCGGTGTCGCGTTCGACATCGGCAAAAGATGCGGTGCACATTCCGGAGACGATCGCCATACCGTAGTCGCTGCCTGCGAGCAGCCTCCGGAGGTCGCCGGGCGCAAGGAACGATGCGATATCGCCGGTGACCACCACATCTATCTCGTAGCGGTCGCTGAACCGCTCAGCCGCCGCCTTCACGATTGCGACCGTTGCCGATCCGGTCGGGAGGAGAATGCGCATACACTTCAATTATTATCCAACAGGTGACAAATAATCTGATCTCATGCTGCGGTGCGATCTGCATGTCCATACCAGGTTCTCCAGGGACGGAGAGAGTAGTGTGGAGGAAATCCTCCAGCGGGCGGAGGCGGTCGGCCTCGATGCCATCGCTATCACCGATCACGATACAGTGGAAGGCGCCCGCTACGCCCTCCAGTACGACACCTCCGTGATCGTGATCCCGGGAACCGAGATATCGACGAGACAGGGTCACCTGCTCGCCCTCGGGGTCACGGAGCCCCTACCGGCAGGGCTTGACTTCCTCGATACCGTCGCCCTGGCCCATGCTCAGGGGGCCCTGTTGATCCTCCCACACCCCTACCATCGCTGGCGCCACGGCGTCGGGAGGAGGCTCGCGGCCGGTATCGGAGCGGTGGATGCGGTGGAGATCTTCAACAGCCGCTACATCACCGGGTCGGCGAACCGGAAAGCCGCAGCCATTGCACGGCGACTCGGAAAGCCCGGCGTTGCCGGGAGCGACGCCCACAACGCCCGTTATGTCGGGTTCGGGGTCACGTACGTCACGGCCGAGCCGAATGCGGCCTCCATCCTCTCTGCGATCCGGGAAGGGCGGACGATGGCAGGAGGGAGGATGACCCCGCTGCACACCTACACCCGCCAGTCCATCAAGGGCGCTCTCCGGAGGATTCGACGAACGGTACAGCAATGAACCTGGCGTTCCGCTTCTCGTACTTCGGGGACCGTTTCTTCGGCTCGCAGATGCAGCCTCTGCTCCGTACCGTGGAGGGCGAGTTCATCGCGGCCTGCAAGCGCCTGAACCTCTTCGGCGACTGGCGGGAGGCAAACTTTGTCACCGCCGGTCGCACCGATCGCGGGGTGCATGCCCGGGGCCAGGTCTGCTCGTTCCAGACAGACAGGGTGGACCGGGCGATAGGGGTACTGAACCAGGTGCTCCCGGCCGACATCTGGTGTACGGCGTGGGCCGGGGTGCCGGACGAGTTCCACCCACGTTACAGCGCCGCATCGAGGACCTACCGCTACTACTTCTCCCCTGCCCCGGGCAACGTCGTCGCCATGCATGAAGCGGCACAGGAGTTCGTCGGGCGGCATGACTTCTCGTCGTTCTCCCGCGTCGGCGACCGGAACCCCGAACGGAGTATCCTTGCGGCACGGGTCTTTGAGGATGGGCCGTTCGCCGTCTTTGAGGTGACGGGGGAGAGTTTTCTCTGGAACATGGTCCGGTGCATGGCGACAGCGCTCGAACGGGTGGGGAGGGGCAAGGCGGGTGCCGGGGAGATCACCCGGCTCCTTACAGGGCCGGCGGAGCAGAGGCTCCCTGCCGCTCCTCCCGGGGGGCTGATCCTCTGGGATATCAGTTATGGAGTCTCCTTTACGCCACTCCCAACCGACGAGAAGAGCTGCCGGTACCTTGCCGAACGCCACCGCTACCACAATCTCATGGCGGAGATGTCCACGCTCCTTGCACCAGGAGAGAAGCTGCCGGAGTGATCCGCCTGCTGGTCGTATAGCACTGGTGGCATGTATATCCAGATATAATATTTTCGGATGCGGCAATAGTGGAGGAGAGGAGATCAGGAAACGGGTCCTTCTCGTTATCGCTGTTTTAAAAGGATCCGGCCGCAGACGGTGAATCTTCCAAAGGCGGTGCGGCAGGGTAAATCGGGCATTCTGCCCGCCACCCGAGAATACTATGCTTAATCTTTTCGAATAAAGACGCACAATAAAACTCAACTCTGCCGGAATCATGGCATAAGGGCCATCCGTCATCGAACAATACGAGATATTAAGTCTTATTTCTTGATCAGGAACACTTAATTAGCCGGGTAGGAATTTAGAGGCCCCCCAGTAAATAATATATCATTTACAAAGCCATTTTGTTAATTATATAAGGTTAATAATAACCTATTAATATATGCCAGCACAGTCCCGTTTCAGTACGTCAAGAGGGGAAAGTGGATGTACGACAAGGATCCGGTTCGGGCGAGACCACCCGCTCACCTGGAGGGGTGGTTCGCCGAAGAGACAACTGTGCCATTGCCACAGTACATAGATGCAGAGACAGACAGATGGATCGAACGACATATACCCCGGAGTATCGGGCAGGAGAACCCGATAGATATTCCTGCTCTCCATTGTGAGGTTCAGGAGCAGGCCAATCCTCTGCGGACGCCAGCGGCCCCCGTACACCGGTGGATGGTGAATGAGACCGCCGATGCTACCACCATCCCATCCCGCCGGTCGGGCAGAGTGAGAACCCTTGCGGCGATCCCCTGTTTCAACGAGGAGGTCGCCATCGGCTCGATCGTCCTGATGGCCCGGTTGCATGCCGATGAAGTTCTTGTGGTAGATGACGGGTGTACGGACGGCACCGCAAAGGTTGCCCGGGATGCCGGAGCGACCGTCATCTCTCACGGAGCACAGATGGGGAAAGGACGGGGGATAAAGAGTGCTCTCCGGTATGCAGTCGATCAAAACTACGACTGCCTGGTCTTCATGGACGGAGATGGTCAGCACAACCCCGGGGAGATACCCCTCCTGACTGAGCCGATACTCGCCGATACCGCCGATCTCGTCATCGGGTTCCGGACCTTCGATCAGATGCCCTTTTACCGGAGATTTGGCCGGGCAGTCCTCGATATCGTCTCGAGCAACGGCTACTCGATAACCGACTCGCAGTGCGGGTTCCGGGCGCTGAACAGGAGAACCATGGAAGCAATGCTTGATACACTAAAAAAGGATGATTTCTCGACCGAATCGGAGATGCTCCGGGCCGCCCAGGAGAAGCGCCTGCGTGTCGGGGAGACACCGATCAACTGTAAATACGGTGGTTTTGATACATCCACAAAGAATCCCGTGTCCCACGGAATAGAGGTGCTCGGATCGATATTCTGGCTCACTGTGGAGAAGAAGCCTCTCCTGCATATCGGTCTCCCGGGGCTTGCCGCGGTCCTCGCCGGCATGTTTCTCCTTCTTCAGTTCCTCCGGGAATTCAGTGAGACAGGTCTCGTCCAGATCGGGCAGGGCATGCTTGTATCGCTCCTCCTGATCCCGGGGACCGTCGCTCTCATGGTGGGCCTGATGCTTGCCCTTATTGCAAGGCTGCGGGAGTGAGCGGGAGTGAGATATACGATGCAGAGGAGGAGCGCATAATGATCGGAATAATACTCGGCACGCGACCGGAGATCATCAAGATGTCTCCCGTCATCAGGGAGTGCGAGAGGAGAGCTCTCGACTACTTCATCCTTCACACAGGACAGCACTACTCCTACGAGATGGACCGGCTCTTCTTTGAAGAACTCGAACTCCCGGCCCCCGACTACAACCTCGACGTGGGCTCCGGGACTCAGGCCGGCCAGACGGCGAAGATCATGACCGGCGTCGAGGATGTCCTGGCGAAAGAGTCGCCCGACCTTGTCCTGGTGCAGGGGGACACGAACACCGTCATGGCCGGGGCTCTCGCCGCATCGAAACTTCATGTGCGGGTCGGGCACATCGAGGCAGGTCTCCGGAGTTTCAACCGCTGGATGCCGGAGGAGATCAACCGGGTACTTACCGACCACATATCGGATTACCTCTTTGCCCCGACAGAGAACGCCAGGGAGAATCTCCTCGGGGAAGGCATTGCTGATGAAAAGATCTGCGTGACCGGCAACACCGTCGTCGATGCGGTCTACCAGAACCTCGACATATCGAAGAGAAAAGTCAACGTCCTCAAAGACCTCGACCTCGAGCCCCACGAATACTTCCTCGTCACCGCCCACCGGCAGGAGAACGTGGACAACCGGGTGCGGCTCAAGGAGATCCTGAAAGGACTTGAGGAGGTGCAGAAGGAGTTTTCTCTGCCGGTCGTCTTTCCGGTTCACCCGAGGACCGAGAAGCGGATCAAAGAACTGGGCATCGGGGTAGACGGATTAAACCTCACCAAACCCTTTGGGTTCCTTGAATTCCTGCAGTTAGAGTCGCAGGCGAAGCTCGTGCTGACTGATTCCGGTGGTGTCCAGGAAGAAACCTGCGTTCTCGGCGTTCCCTGCGCTACGATGCGCTACGATACGGAACGGCCCGAGACGCTGGATGTCGGATCGAACATCCTGGTCGGTGCCGACTCGGGGAGGATCCTTGAAGGGGTCCGCTCCGCGGTTACCTGGAAACGTGGTTGGGAGAACCCCTATGGGGATGGAATCGCCGGAAAAATGATCATCATGGTCTGTGCAGCCGCGCGATCCCAATGATTGCACGAGGAAGATACACATGAAGATCTGTGTACTGGGATTAGGATACATAGGATTGCCGACCGCGTTGCTGTTTGCTGCTCACGGTGCGGATGTTGTGGGTATCGATGTGAAGCAGAGCGTGGTCGATTGCCTGAATCACGGGAACCTCCCCTTCAGGGAACCGGGGATCGAGGACCTGTACCGCGAGGCAAAAGAACGGTTTGTCGCCAGGACTGAACCTGAGGCTGCGGACGTATTCCTGATCGCCGTGCCGACGCCGCTCGACCCGGCAACAAAGGTCTCCGACCTTTCATACGTCAAGAAAGCAGCCGGCACGATAGCCCCCCACCTCAGTGAGGGGGATCTGGTCATCCTCGAATCGACCGTCCCGCCCGGAACAAGTGAGCGGGTCGTCATCCCCAGGCTTGAAAAGAACGGCGTCGCTGTCGGAGACTTCTTATACGCCCACTGCCCTGAACGGGCAATCCCCGGGCGGACCTTACAGGAGATGACAGAGAACAGCCGCATCATCGGGGGGTATGACCGGGAATCCACCGACCGGGCGACCTCCATCTACCAGACCTTCGTCCGCGGACAGATATACCAGACCGATACGCGGACAGCGGAGTTTGTCAAACTGATGGAGAACACCTGCCGTGACGTGAACATCGCGCTCGCGAACGAGTTTGCTCAGCTTGCCGAGGAGTGCGGGATCAACGTCTGGGAGGCCATCACACTTGCAAACAAGCACCCACGGGTCTCCATCCTCAATCCCGGCCCGGGAGTGGGAGGACACTGCATCGCCATCGATCCCTGGTTCCTGACCGAGAACTCAACACGGTGCAGGATGGTCTCCACGGCGCGGGAGGTCAACGATTCCATGCCGAACTACGTGCTGCACGTCGCTCGCAGCCTGCTTGCCGGCATCAGGGATCCGACGATCAGCATCTTCGGTGTCGCCTACAAGGGCAACATCGGCGATACCCGGGAGAGCCCGGCATTCAAATTCATCCAGCTCGCTGAGAACGAAGGGTATGCCGTCAGGTGCCACGACCCGTATGTGGAGATGTTCCCCTATCCCCTCATGGATATGGCGGATGCGGCGACCGGGAGCGACTGTATCGCCGTACTCACCGATCACGAGAGTTTCAGAACGATCGACCCGGCAGTGCTCCGGATGAGAACGAAGTTCGTCATAGACGCGAGGAACATACTCGACCACGAGAAGTGGGCCGGCCACGGCTTTGCCGTCAGGGTGCTGGGTGACGGTTCATCGGTGCAGCCGGTGCCTCTCGGCGAGATCATGCCTTCGGCGAGCCTGTACTCCACAGACACGGCGCGATCAATCGCATCCCCATCACCGCCGTCTATTTCTCTACTCTCTCCAAACGGCCGGGAGGGCTTCCTCTAGCCCCACACAGTTTGGCGAGGGATGAATCAACAATCAGCCTCCGCAGCCGTAATCAGACAGTACGAGGAGTTACATGAAACGGGTATGTATCATATCACAACACTTCCCACCGGAGAAATCAGGAAACGCATCACGTATCTATGATACCGCCGTGCATCTTGCGAACCTGGGTGTTGACGTGACCGTGCTTGCACCCCACCCCACGTTTCCCGCCGGTTCGTTCCCACGCACCTGGCAGCGGTCGGACGTGCAGGAGGTCGACGGCGTCCGGGTTGTACGTCTCTGGACATGGCAGCCAATCTCCGGGGATCCGGGGTTTGTAAGCAGGATGGCATATTACCTCCTCTTCCCGCTCCACGCTACGCTCTGGCTCCTCTCTGCCCGGAGCCGGTTCGACGTGATCGTCACGTCTGCACCCCCCCTCTTTACCGGGATCCCGGGGTACGTCCTGAAGCGCGTGTCGTCGGTGAAGTGGATCCTCGATATCCGCGACCTCTGGATCGACGCATCGATAAGTCTTGGGTTCCTGCGAGAAGGGAGCATCTACGAGAAGTTGAGCCGGAGGTTCGAGCAGATGTGCCTCGCGCGGGCGGACCTCGTCGGCGTCACGACAGAAGAACTCGGGCGGAGGATCTCGTCGCGCTACCGGGTCACGGCTCCCCTGGAACTGATGCCCAACGGGGTCAATACCGACTTCTTCCGCCCCACAAACGGCGGAAAGAAGCAGCAGATCATCTACGCCGGCAACGTCGGGCATGCTCAGGACCTCGATAAGGTGGCTCTGGCCGTCAAGTCGATGAACGGCACCTACAACCTGAGATTCCTCATCGTCGGCGACGGCGACACGAGGGAGCACCTCGAGCGGCTGGTGAAGACCGAGAACCTGACCGACTCAGTCATCTTTACAGGCATCCTTCCACGCGAGGAGATCCCGCGGCTGCTCTCCGAATCGCTCCTGGGGGTGGCGCCCTTAAAGAGGCTCGCGAACCTCGAGTATGCTGCTCCTACCAAGGCCTACGAGTACATGGCGTGCGAGTTACCCTTCGTCGGCTGCGGGGACGGCGAGATCGCCCATCTCGCAGAGGAGTCGGGTGCCGGGGTCATCGCCGGCAACACGCCTGAGGCGATCGCCGCGACACTCTCCTCACTCCTGGACGACCCGGGGAGGATGGAGGAGATGGGCCGCCGGGGGCGGGAGTATGTCACAGAGCACTACGACCGGAGAGCGGTCGCCCTGAAACTGAAGCAGCATATCGAGAGGATGACATGGACGAGCGCCTGACGTCGCTAACCGCCCGGGTCACCGGGACGGTCCGGGAGCTCGCCGTCGTCGATGGCGAGACCGCGTACATCCGCGACCCGGTCTTTCCGATTATCCGGAACCGCGTGCATGCCGAGGTTTGTAAGGCGATGCTTCGCGCGGGCGGCGACCCGCTCGTGGGCCCGATCCTGAACTACGTCGCAGAGTGCCAGAACCCGAACGGGTCCTACAATGAGGTTCACGTCAACTACAACGAGCCCTCGGCTTTGATCACCGCTTTTGTCGGTGATGCGCTGCTGGAAGCGGCGGACCGGTACCCGCACGAGGAGGCGCTCTCGAAGGCCCGGGACTTCGTCCTCGCATCCGAGAAGCGCCCCGGATATTTCTTGAAGTCCGCGCAGTATACCGCCGACCACTTAAACGTCGATGCCTCCTGCGGGGCGTTCCTCGCCCGGTATGCGGAGCGATACGACGATGAGGAGGCCCGTGCGGCTGCCCTGCGGGCGGCGGAGAACGTCGTCCGGCACCAGCAGGATGGCGTCTACCCCTATGCCGTCGACAAGGGGACCTACCCGTACGTCTTCGACCTCCCCTGCGTGCACTACCAGGGGGTGACCATGTACTACCTTGCAAAGATGAACGAGGTGCTTCATGACGACCGGGTCGACCGGAGCCTCGTGGAAGGCGCCCGGTGGCTCGCGGCCGCCCAGCGTCCCGATGGGAGGTTCGACTGGTCGAAGAGCGGCCTCTCCTTCGCCTACTACCTTTCCGGGGCGTACGCGTTTGCCCAGGCATCCTTTGTCTACGCATCCCGGATGGACGACCGTTACCGGGAGCATGCCGACCTCTGCCTCGACCGGCTCGAAGAGAGCGTGCAGGGGCTCGCACTCCGGTGGGAGCCGGGTTCCTGGCCCGGCCTGCTCCCGTCCGTCACCACGGCAGCGAGGACGGCATCGCTCGGGGAATACCCTCTGCGGCACCGGGCGTTCCGGTTCGGCTACGGCATGTACCGACAGGTTGCCCGCAGGCGGTACAGCGAGGCCGTGGAGACGCGGTCCTTTGAGGTCCTCTGCCGGCTGCTCGGGATCAGGTCATCGACCGTGGAGCCGTCGAGGAACTATCCCGATCTCTTCATGACGTCGGAGATGCTCGATTGCCTCAGTCAGTCGGCAATATGGGGGGATTACACATGAAACAGGTATTACTCGACCTGCAGTCAGGGTCTATCCAGGTGGAGGACGTTCCCGTCCCCACCGTAACGAGAGGGGTCGTCGTTCGAAACGCCTACTCCCTCATCAGCGCCGGCACAGAGTCGTCGCTGATCAACCTCGCAGGGCAGTCGCTCGTCGGCAAGGCGAAAGCACGCCCTGACGACGTGAAGAAAGTCCTCCAGAAGATCGGCACGGATGGCCCCCTCTCGGCGTACCAGCAGGCGATGGGCCGCCTCTCCAGACCGGAGCCGCTCGGCTACAGTTGTGCCGGCACGGTGGTGACGACCGGAGCCGACGGCTTTGAGGTCGGTGACCGTGTCGCCTGCGGCGGGGCCGGGCATGCGGTGCACGCCGAATACGTCTCGGTCCCGAAGAACCTCTGTGTCAGGATCCCCGACGGTGTCAGTTTCAGGGAAGCGGCGTTCACGACCGTCGGGTCGATCGCGATGCACGGTGTCAGGAACGCTGAGGTCACGGTGGGCGAGAACGTCGCGGTGATCGGGCTAGGGCTTATCGGCCTTCTTTGCGTCCAGATACTCAAAGCCGCGGGGTGCCGGGTCATCGGGATCGATATCGACAGGGAGAAACTGGCGCTCGCCGCGGACCTCGGTGCCGACGTCGTCTCGAACTACGACGGCCTCTCCGAGAGAATGAAGGCCTTCTCGCCGTTCGGGGCGGATGCGGTCATCATCACCGCGGCCACCCGGTCAAGCGCCCCCATCGAGGCCGCCGGCCGCCTGGTCAGGGATAAGGGCAGGGTCGTGGTCGTCGGGAACGTGGGCATGAACGTGCCCCGCGACATCTTCTACGAGAAGGAGGCTGAGGTCGTCGTCTCCCGGTCCTACGGCCCCGGGCGATACGACCGGAACTACGAGGAGAAGGGGGTTGACTATCCGATCTACGTCCGGTGGACGGAGCGGAGGAACATGGAGGCGTTCTTAGAACTGGTGCGGCAGAAGAAGATCGATCTCGACCGCCTGATCACCCACACCTTCCCGCTTGATGACGCGCCGGAGGCCTATAACCTCATCAACACAGGAAAGGAGCGGTTTATCGGGGTCCTCCTGCAGTACAGCCCGAACGGTTCAGGCGCTTCGGGCACCGTCACCCGCCTCCCGGAACCGGAGACGCGGAGGCGGAAAGTGCCGGCCGGAGCCCGGACGCTCGGGTGTATCGGTGCCGGGGTCCACGCCCAGAGCGCTCTCTACCCCTGCCTCCCGGGGCTCCCGGTGAACCTCGCGGGGCTTGCGACCGCGACCGGGCTCTCGGCGCAGACGGTCGCGAAGAAGTACGGGTTCTCCTACTGCACCACCGACTACCACAAGATCCTCGACGACCCCGGGATCGACGCTGTGATGATCGCGACCAGGAACGACCTCCACGCGCCCATGGCGATCGATGCGCTGCGTGCCGGAAAGGATGTCTTCGTGGAGAAGCCACTTGCGACCGATATCGATGGACTCCGGAGGATCGTCGAGGCGTGGAACGAGTCCGGGCACCGCCTTATGGTCGGGTTTAACCGGCGCTACTCCCCGCTTTCGGGGAGGATGAAGGAGTTCTTCGGGAACCGGGCGACGCCGATGGTCCTGCACTACCGGGTCAATGCCGGGCAGATCCCACCCGAGCACTGGGTGCATGACGACGAACAGGGCGGCGGCATGCTGATATCGGAGTGCTGTCACTTCATTGACTTCATGCAGTACATCACCGGGGCACGGCCGGTCCAGGTCTATGCCCGGGCCATCGAGCCGACCGGGACCCTCCGGAAGTACGATAACTTCCAGGCGACCCTGACGTTCGACGACGGGTCGATCGGCACCGTCACCTACACGACGCTCGGTGACCGCTCTTACCCGAAGGAGACCGTCGAGGTCTTCTGCGACAACGCTGTAGGGAGGATCACCGATTTCCGCGACCTCGAACTCCGGCGGGATGGGAAGGCGTCGCGGGAGAGGCGGTGGCTCGCCCAGGACAAAGGATTTGCCGAAGAGCTCCTGGCGTTCGTGAAGGGCGAAGAACCGGACTTTGTCGGCAGCGTCGCGACAACGCTTGCGACGTTTCGGGCATGGGAGTCGATCGATACCGGGGTTCCCCAAGAGATCGATATCAGCACGGTTGGGCTCTAGTGCAACGATTCCAAATTATCGGACTTATTTAGTACTCGTCTCCCCTCCCGATAGGGCTGGTGCCGGATCCGGATCTTCCCCGGGCTCTTCCCCTGCGGTGGACCGTGGTGGCTATCACCATTGGGGGAGAGGCTGACGGGGAGGGGGCCTGCCCCATAGGCGTTAACTTACCAGATGGGTGTAATGCATTCTCAGTGATACCGTCAAGTATCAGGCAATCGGCGAGTTCTCATCTATGCCCCAAGGCTATCCGTTTCCAATGAGATTCCCGTGATCACTATCTTTTTCAGAGGAGGAGGGCTATTGCCGTACACCACCGGAATCGTGTGGCTGATATCCCACCAAATTAGCCATATTTCGCGGAATAAGACATTATACGCTCGAATCCTCATGGCTAAAGTTAGCGTATATGGGGCCTGCTCCCTCCCCTGTCTCCACTCTCCAGGTATGCCGGTAAACCCCACCCCGCCCGGCCTCCGGCCTCCTCCCCCGCCCTGGGGGCGGGGGCAGTCATGGCGATAGCCGGGAGGAAGCCGTGCCCGGGCGTACTCCGGAGTATGACCTCCAGGAGCAGGAGTGCGAGAT
>JALNXI010000148.1 GCA_023230425.1 Methanoculleus sp.
TGGTCCTCTGAGATGGGAGACCCGCTTGGAAGCGTATCGATCGACGGGGAGGGATCGAGCATCGTCGCCGGCGGCGATTCAGGAAAAATCTACTTCTTCAGCAGAGACGGCCGGCTTCTCTGGAACTACAGGACGGGCAGCAACGGCGTCCGGGCGGCCATATCCCATGACGGCTCGACGGTAGCCGCAGCATCGCCCCAGCGGGCCGTATTCCTCCTTAACCGGCACGGACGGCTGCTCTGGAAGTCTCCAGCGGACGAACGGGTTACGGACGTCTCACTCTCCGGAGACGGGTCGGCTCTTGTGCTGGCGGACGGCGGCATCTCCGTGTTCAACCGGGACGGAGAGGTCGTATGGAGGTGTGTTACCGGGGAAGAGGCCAGGTGCGTCTCCGTCTCCCCCGGCACAACCCATATCATCGCCGGTGCGCTCGACGGGACCGTATCGGTATTCAGGCTGCAGCCAGAAACCAGCCCTGCCGGTGCACCATCCCCGGATGCCGTCGTCGCTGCCGAACCATCCCCCTCCCCGGAGGAGACATCCCCGGAGCAGAGGGCGGCACTCTCCGCGGCCGCACCGATTGCTATCGGCGCGTGGCTTGCTGCACTGGCATGGTGGAAGAGAGAGGAGCGGTGACCTGGATCCCATGCCCGATAAGCGTATCGGCTGCTCCACCTGCTGCCTGATGGACCAGACGCTCGAAGAAGCGCTCGCCCTCATAGCCCGGCATACGAGCCTCGCGGAGATCCTCTCCGACGGCCCTCACTCCCTCTTCCAGGAAGAAGAGACCTGCCATTCGTTCGGCCTCCGGTATACGGTCCATGCCCCGGTCGCTGATATCAACATCGCAGCCGATAACGAGCACCTGCGGAGGGCGGCCGTCAGGGTCGTCAGCGACCTCGCGGAGATCTGCGACCGTATCGGCGCACAGCGGCTGGTCATTCACCCGGGACACGTCTGGGGGGAGGAGGTGCGGAGCGCCGCCGAGCGGGCCCTCGACCGTTCGCTCAACGATCTCGCTCTCGCCCAGCAGGACGTAAACGTCCGGTTCGCCGTCGAGAACATGGGAGCATGGGAGATCTGTTTCTTCAGGGAGCCCGGGTTCCTCGACCGCCTTGCCGACAGCGGTCTCGGGTTCGCCCTCGATGTGGGGCACGCCCACGTGAACGGCAACCTGGGCCTGTTCCTGGAAGAGGGAGGAGCAATCCACGCTCACCTGCACGACAACTGCGGCCGGATGGACGACCACCTGGCATGCGGGGAAGGAAGCATCGACTTCGGGCGGGTAATGGCGGCTCTCCCGGGGGGTGTCACGAAGGTCGTCGAACCGGTCTCGTTTCAGCAGTACGAGAGGAGTCTTGAGCACCTGGGATCGCTCCGTCGCTGAACGCTCACGGACCCCTCCCGATCAGCCGTTCCACCGCCGCACGAAACTCACGGAACTCTCTTGAGACCTCCGGCCCGGACGAGCCCGGATAGGCGTTCGCGCCCCGCACGACGGTGCTGTGCCCGTCCATCTCCATCCGCAGGTGCCAGTAGGTGACGTCGCAGCAGGAGTAGGCAGAGACATACTCCGGCTCCCACTCCCAAACACCGAGCCGGCCGGCAGTCTGCCGGAACCGCGCCCACTCCTCCGGTGTGGGCGACGCCTCCATCACCACCCCGGAGTAGCCGCCAGCACTCGCCCATTCGTAGAGGAGCCGGCCGTCCACGAGCCTGACGTAGAGGGACGGCCCGACGCTCCCGCCCATGTAGAACTCGAACGCCGCCGGAAGGGGTGCACCGTCGCACATATCAGGTTATACGACCAGCACGGCCAAATACCCTGCGACCGCAAGGCCCATGCAGCAGATCCCGGCGGCGTCGGCCCTGCCCGGGGCAAGTTTCCGCATTGGTGTCCGGGTGCCGGAGCGGTATCCCCGCAGATCGATGGTCAGCCCGAGGACCGTGGTCTTCCCGAGCGAATTGGATACCAGCGGTATGATGATGGGGAAGAGGCCCCGGATCCTGCCGACAGGGCCTCTTCCGGGATTATAGGCACGAGCAAGCTGCGCCTCGTGGATCCGCTTCCCCTCGAGCTGCAGGCTCGGGATGAACCGGAGCGCAATCAAGAAGATGAGCGTGTAGTCAACAGGCATCCTGAGGTGGTCCATGACGTGGACGAGGTCGCGCGGCTGGGTGGATATGACCAGGAGCTGGAAAGCAAAGAGCATCGCCGCGAACCGGAGCGACATCGCGAGCGCGAGGTCGACCGCCCCCGCCGTGACGGGGAAGGCCCCCCCGATGACCGGGACCGCCGGAGGGACCAGGTAGCCGAGGGTATCCCCGCTCCTGATGGTGAGGACGGTGAGGGCAAGCAGGCTCACCGCGAGCGAGAGGAGCAGGGGCACCTGGCGGAGGAGGTCGCGGGCGAGCCCCCCCGCTGCCGCTACGGCTACAACCGCCCCGACAAGGGCCGCAAGCATCACGGTATCGCTCGTCAGCACCGCAAGGGCCACGACGACGACGGCAAAGATCAGTTTGGTGAGCGGGTGGAGGCGGTGGAAGGCGCTCTCAAGGGTGACGTACTGCATAATTTCGGGCATGGTTCCTCCCCATAGGTTCTCTCGTCGCGGACGATTCTTCCCTGCTCCATCCTGACGATATGGTCTGCATAATTCTCTACCAGGTGCATGTCGTGCGTCACCATGACGACCGTGTGGCCTTCGTATCGCAGGCGGCCAAGGATATCCATGACCCTTCCTGACTCCCGGGCATCGAGCCCGGTCGTAGGCTCGTCGAGCACGATCACCTTCGGCCTCATGGCGATGACGCAGGCTATGGCCAGACGCTGCCGCTCGCCCCGCGAGAGCGACCTCGGGTAGGCCGCCTTCCGGTGGAGGAGGCCAACTTCTGCGAGGGCTGCGTCGACCGGCAGCCCCGGGTCGCCGGGATCAATGTTCCGGAGACCGAAGGCCACCTCCCCCTCCACGGTCTCTGCAAAGAGCATGGTGTCCGGGTTCTGGAAGACAAGGCCCACGTGACGTGCCAGGGTCGCGACCGGGGCTGTCGCGGCATCGAGCCCGTCGACGAAGACGCTGCCTTTGGTGGGACGGAGCAGCCCGTTGAAGTGCTTGACGAGCGTCGTCTTCCCGGACCCGTTCTCCCCGACCACGGCCACGATCTCACCGGGGGCGACATCGAGGTCGAGGCCCCCGATGGCCATGACCCCATCGTAGCGGTGGACGAGTCCCCGGACCGATATGATGGGAGGGGCCTCGCTCGGGGGGACTGCCGCCGGTGCAGTGGGCCGGACGGCGCCACCCTTCGTGAGGCCGTCCTGTATCATCTGCGCTGGAGACCCTTCTCGCGTGATTGCCCCACCCTCGACAAGGAGCATCCGGTCCGCTATTGCGGCGATTGCACCGAGTTTCTGCTCGACGATGAGCACGGCCGTGCCCTCGCCCGAGAGCCGCCGGAGGAGGGCGGAAACCGCACCGGTCGCCTCCGCATCCAGTTCGGCGGTCGGTTCGTCCAGGACCAGAACCTCCGTGCCGAGGGCGAGGGTTGCGGCGATGGCAACCCGCTGCTTCTGCCCGCCGGAGAGGGTGTGCGGGGCCCGGTCTGCGAGATCGGTGATCCCGGTCGCCTCCATCACCTGGCGGAGCCTTCGCCGCATCTCTTCCCGGGAGATCCCGAGGTTCTCAAGCCCGGAGGCCACTTCCTCCTCGACGGTCGAGAAGATGAGTTGGGCATCGGCATCGTCGAAGACCACCCCGACGTGCCTTCCAATCTCAGCCATGCTCCGGTAGTCCCGGGCGCTCTTCCCGAGGATGGTGATTGCGCCGTTAAGCGTGCCGCCGTACTCGTGGTAGAGGATGCCGGACGCCGCAAGGCAGAGGGTCGTCTTCCCGGCCCCGGTAGGCCCGGTGACGAAGACGATCTCCCCCCTCCGGACATCAAGGTTGATCCCATCGAGTGCCGGCGACTCCGACCCGGGATAGGTGTAGGAGATGCCTTCAAGAGAAAGGGCGATCGCCCGGCCGGCATCAGGAGTCATCGACCGGTCCTGCGCCGTGTGCCGGGGCTACCTGCCTGACTCCCCGCATCAGTGCCCGCGATGCCGGCACCTCGAGCGCCTGCGCAACGACGGCGTTGACCGTTGCCGTGATGAGGACGATCGGGACGGTTACCGCGAGGAACGCCCCGATCGTCCCGAACTTGCCAAGGACCGTCGGGGCCACGGCAAGGAGCGCGATGAGGATGAAGGAGAATCCGCTCGCGAGGGTGGCCAGAAGCGTCGTCACGGCGGGTGCGAGAACGAACCGGTCTCTCAACACGAGGTAGGTTGCGAGGCAGACGACCGCCCCGATGGGTTCGCTGATCAGGTTTGCGGGGGGGAATATCGAGTGGCTGACGAGGGCACAGATGACGCCCGCCACAACGCCGATCCCGAGTGCTTCCCGGAACGTGGGCACGACGAGGATGATGGCGAGGCTATAAAAGGCAATCACGAGGTTCGATACGATGGGGCCGGGGATCAGGAGCGACATGTACCTGATGATGGCCCCTACGGCAAGGAGTATGCCGACGATTGCAATGTCTCTTGACTTCATGGTATCAGTTTACCAGTATGGAGTTCGATGAGCGATCGGGTTCGAGTATGTGCGGGAGATCAGTACGGACGCCAGCGTGGACGGGGAAGGGGCCAGAAGAGTCCTCCCGGGATGCTCCCGGAGGCGATGGACGGGGCTGAGAGCCCCGGTAAAACTGTACTCATTGTAGTACAAGATAGTTCATTGATGTATATATAATTACCAGGGCTTTCAAGCCGCCCGCCGGCGGACGTCAGGTTCGGTCCGGTCACGAAGAGGTAGACGGTATCGATCCCCGTGCTCGTCCCCGTGAGCGTGACATCGCCTTCACGAGCAGCCGGGTGCTCGCCTTCGCCTCACCGCCTCCCGGAGTGAAGTGCGTTCCGTCGAGGGCAGTACATATCGCTCTGACAGCACCGGCGTGCGACCGCCCGTAGCCTCCCTCGAGCGTGAGAGCGAGAGCCCCGCACCCGGCTTCCGCCAGCATCCCGGTCAGGGCTCCGAAGTCGTCGGGTCTAAGAAGCATCGAACCGAGCGGGTCGTCTGCGAGCGCATCCTGTCCTGCCGACACCACCACGAGGTCTGGCTCGAACCGCCGGATCACCGGGACAAAGACCTCCCGGAAGACCAGGGCGTAGTCGGCACCGGTCGATCCCGACTCAAGGGGCACGTTGACGGTATACCCGACGCCCGGGCCGGCACCCCGCTCATTCAGCCACCCGGTGCCGGGGAAGAGCCCTGCCTGGTGAACCGAACAGTAGAGCACCCGGTCGCTCCCGTAGAACGCTGCCTGCGTCCCGTTCCCGTGGTGCACGTCCCAGTCGAGGATCGCCACC
>JALNXI010000025.1 GCA_023230425.1 Methanoculleus sp.
GGTCGACCTCGCGGAGCGCCCGCGCCGCCGCGACGGCAGCGTTGTTGAAGAGGCAGAACCCCATAGCCCGGTCCGGCGCGGCGTGGTGTCCCGGCGGACGGACCAGGGCAAACGAGTGCTCGCCGTCGAGCGCCCGCTCCACCGCCAGAGAGGTGGCTCCCACCGCGTACAGGGCCGCATCGAATGATCCATGGGTGACGTAGGTATCAGAGTCCAGGTAGCAGGTCCGGCCGGCGGGACACTCCCTGCAGAGCGAGCGGACGACCGCGATATGCCGGTGCGTGTGTACCCGGGCCAGGTCCCGGGGCGTCGCCTGCTCCGGGGCTATGCAGCGGGCGTCCGCCGGCACCCCGCCGAGGGCGGCCTCGAGGCGTGCCTGTGACTCGGGGTGGTCGGGATCGTCATGGCCCGCAAAGACATCCCCCGTCACGATCGAGTATGGCATGGTGACCGGGCGGGATCGGTCGGCACGGGAGATGAACCTTACTGCTGGCCATTGGGTGTGCATTTATGAGAGAGCACGAACATGAAGATGTCGTGGTGATCTCTCCATCGTGCGTCTACGCCTGTACCCGGTTTCGGGTCCGCAAGACGAAGCTCCTCCCTCGTGAAGAGTACCTGCGTATCATGCGGATGAGCATGCCGGAGGTCGTCGCCCACCTTGGCCGGCAGGAGGATTACCAGGACGTCATGGACCTGGCTGGCGAATTTTCCGGCGCCCAGCTCATCGAAGAGGCGGTAAACCGCAGTCTGGCCCGGTCGTTCCGGAGCGCCATGGCGATCGCTCCGGGGGACCTGCACACCCTGACCGGGGAGTACCTCGCTCGGTGGGACATAGCAAACGTCATGGCGATCCTACGGGGCACGGTTCACAACGTACCCCGGCGACAGGTCCGCGACCTCCTTATCCCGGCGGGCGAGATCGACAGCGCGCTCCTCGACCACCTCCTCAACCTTACGGCATGCGGCGAGGTCCTGGAAGCGCTCCAGGGCTGGCGGCTCTACCCGGTCCTTGCAGAATATTACCGGATCTGCGGAGAGAAGGGTGTCTTTGCCCGGATCGAGAACGAACTTTACAGACGCTACTACGCCGGGCTGCTCGACCTTGCCACATCCGGGTGCAGCGGCTGCCAGGAATTGATCGCCTACCTCCGGTTCGAGATCGATATCACCAACATGAAGAACCTCCTCCGGCTCCACTGTGCGAGGGAGGCGTGCGATATCACAGTCGTCGACCGGACCATGATCCCGGGCGGCCACATTCCTCTCGGCCTCTTCCGCCGGCTCTACGACATCGAGACGGAGGAGGAGTTCGTCAGCGTCTTTTTGCAGACGGCGATCGTCCCTATCCTGACTCAGGCGGTGCGCGAACTCCGGCAGGACCCGGACTTCTCGAGCACGGACGCCGCAGAACTGGTCTGGCGGCGGTGGCACCGGCACCTGCGGCCCGTTCACGAGGTCGAGATAGCGATAACCCGTGTCAGGCTCCACCAGATGGAGTCCCTCTCCCGGCGTCACCCGTTCTCGGTCCTGCCGGTGCTTGCGTACCTCGAGCGGAAGAGATACGAAGTCGCGAACCTGCGGGCAATCGCACGAGGGAAAGCGTTCGGTCTGCCGTCCGAGCGGATATGGCAGTACATTGTCACGTAAGGAGGTACCATGCCGGTTGACGATATCAAACCCACCCGGTCCGGTCTCCTGATCGTCAGGCGGCGGATGGCGCTTGCGGAGCGGGTACACAGGCTTCTTGCTATGAAACTCGACGGCATGATGCTGGAACTGATCAAACTCGCCGATCAGGCTGCCCGCGAGCGTAAGGAACTCGAGGAGAAATATGCTGCGGCACGGGAGATGGTGGCGGTCGCCGCCATGATGGAGGGGGCGACAGGAGTGCTCCTTGCAGCGCTCTCGGTGGAGGCCGCCCCGACCTACACGGCCGGACAGAAGAACGTCTTCGGGGTGTGCCTTCCGGACCTGGAACCGGTGATGGTGAAGAAGACACTCGACCAGCGGGGGTACGGTATCCTCGGGACATCATCGGTCATCGATGACGCTGCCGACGCCTACGAGGATCTCCTCGAAGCAATCATAGCAAGTGCCGAACTCGAAGGGAGCGTCAAGCGATTGCTCGACGATATCGAGCGGACCCGCCGAAGGGTGAACGCGCTGGAGTTCAAGGTCATCCCGGAGCTTACAGAGCTGCGCCGGTTCATCGAGGGGCAGCGCGACGAGATGGAGCGGCAGGAGTGGACGCGGCTCCGGCGCATCAAAAAGATTAAGGCAAAAAGGGGCTAGAGGACGCCCTTCTGCCGCGTGAGGCATGCAATCGCCGTATCCACAATCGTACCGAGAGCGTCCACACCGAAGGTCTCGGACGAAAGGACGATATCGTACGGCGAGAGGTCGTTGATATCGATGCCGTAGTAGTTCCGGTAGCGGGTGGCCTCTGAGTTCTGCCGGTTCTCGGTGTAGACCCGGGCCCCCTCTTCATCCATCTCGTCACGACCTGCGATCCGCTTTGCCCGGCAGGAGAGCGATGCAGAGAGCCAGATCCGGAGATCGGCGTTCTCGATCATCCGGCCCGAGAGCCTACCCTCGATGATGATGTTCCCGGCACCCTCGCCGATCTCTTTCTGTCGGGCGTCGATCATACGGTCGACCGAGGGGTCGTTCTCTGCGAACCTGCCGAACTCAGCGAGGTCCATGCCATGCTCCCGGGCGAGCTGGCGAAAGACCTCTCCCGCAGAGGTGAGGTCAAGCCCGTACTTCCCGGCCAGGTACCGGGCGAGCGATGTGGTACCGCTTCCCGGCGGACCGCTGATGGTGATCCGCATCAGAGCCCTCCGATGTTGAGAGATTTCCGGATCACCTGGCTGATGGTTAGCGAGCAGATCATGTACCAGAGGATCCAGGCCGGCACGATCCAGAACGCAAAGCCCGAGAGAGTGACGGCCCCAAGGAAGGGCATCACGATGCCGCTCGCAATGGTGGTCGGCGCGCCGACCGCCGGGAGCCGCAGGAGGAGCCAGAAGAATATCGGCACTGACAGCACGAGGATGATCGCCATCGGGGTAAACTGCTGCCGGGAGATATCGAGCTGGTCCTGCATCATCCGTTCCTGCTTTCCCTGGAGTTTCTTGACCCGCTTCTCGTCCCCGGAGAGCTGGGCCTCCCTGAACTCCTTCTGAAACACTCGCATCTTCGCCTGTGTCTCCTGCATCTTCTCGTAATCGATAGTGTACTTCTGGACGAGTGAGGAGTACAGCCCCGTGATGCCGGAGAGGATCAGGATCATGACAAAGAACGGTACGCCAAGGGTATCGATGAAGGGGCCCAGCAGTACATCCATCGCTGAACCGACCGTCACCCGAATCCACTCGATGCCGTAGGAGAGCATCACGAGCATGGTAAAGAGGAGGGCGATCGTCGGGCCGTGCTTCTTCAGGTCCACCATGTCAGGTTACCTCAGCACATCCACCAGGTCGCCGATGCCCCGTTCAAGCAGGAAGTTCTCATTCCTGACGATCTTGATGGTGCAGCCGGTATACATCGCATACGCCGCACTGACGGCACGGTTGAACTCCTGGTGTTCGGCGATTGCCCGGGCTCCTTCCATATCGCGGACCCTTGAGGCATCGCCGAGGCGGCGCATCAGGATCTGGTCCGGGTCAGTCTCCACCAGCACGACCACATCGGGCATCAACTCGCGGAGCACCCATTCGGGCAGCCCCGCGAGGAACCCTGCCGGGGTCTTGACGCTGCTGTGGGTATCGATGATGACGTTCGCATCAGTGCTCATGGCAGCTATCCCTGAAGCAGCCACCTGCTGGAGGCGTTTCTGGACATCTTTTCCGAGCTTGCGCATCTCGTCGCGGTTCGAGACCAGGTTCTCTTTCCTGGCCGCATCAAACATGAACGTGCCGAAGTTGACGGCCTCGTAAGCGATGCCCTCGGCCGCCAGTCTCTCCATCGCACCGTTGATGACAGTGGTCTTCCCGACGCCGGGAACCCCCGTCACGACGACTTTCTTCCCCAACTCTATCACTCCATTTAGATTATAGTTCCTTGCAAAATAAATCCACGCCCACAAGAGTAATTCTTTTCGGAATCACTCGGGGCCCTGAACGATCACAAGGATCGTCCGGACAAGAAAAACGACCGGGTTGTGTTGGTCTGGAAAAAATGGAACGCCCGGAACCACCCTCTTGAAAGAGAAGAGGTGCCTTCGGACTTACTCCTTCCCAAAGAACGACCGCATGAACGGGTACATCTCCATGATCTGCTGGCTTGCGACCTCCTCGTAGAGCCGGTAGGTGATGCTCACCGCAAGCAGCAGCCCCGTTCCGCCGACCGCGCCGATCACACCGAAGAGGTTCGCAACGACCGAGAGGACCCCGATGAACGCACCGCCGATGACGGTGATCCGCGGGATATAGCGGTCGAGGTACTTCTCAAGCACCTGGGCGTTCCGGCGGTAGCCGGGGATATGCATCCCGCTCCTCTGGATCTGCCGTGCCACATCCTTTGAGTCGAGACCTGCGGTCTTGACCCAGAAGAGCGCGAAGATAGCGCCCCCGACCACCATCACGGTGATATCGATGCCCATCCGGAGGAGGATCTCCCAGGGGGCATGCCCGAGTTCGGAGAGCCACCACATCCAGTCCTGCGGCTGGTTGATCGGTGCAATGTACCACATGAGACCGTTGATCGGTTGCTGATTCTGGAACTCGCCGAGGACCGTTATCCCGGCGTTTGAGAGGAACATCCCGATCATCTGGATGTTCGCCTGCAGCACCCGGACCAGGATCATAGGCAGAACACTCGCATAGATGAGTTTCACCGGGAAGCGCGCGCGGGCGCCGCGGACGGCGGTATGCGCAAGCGGGATCTCGATACGGGTCGACTCCACGTAGACGATGACCATGAAGATCACGATCGTCGTGATGAGAGCGAGCATATCCGTGCCGAAATACTCGAGGAAGTTTGCCCCCGACGTCCCTATGGCGAACAGCCGCGGGAAGAACCCTATCGGGAAGGGATCGGTGCCCGTCTGCCAGTTCAGGAACCCGTTCACGAGACCCTGCGAGACCCCCGCAACGATGAAGAGCCCCACACCTGAGCCGACGCCCCACTTGGTGACGACCTCGTCCATCAGCACCACCAGCAACCCGCCGATGCAGAGTTGGAGGAAGATCAGGAGCGAGACCGCGAACGTATTCCCGCCGAACAACTGTGCCGCTACCGACGGATCGGGCATCATCATCCCGCTCACGACCATGGGGAGTGCCTCGACGATGATCATCACGAAGATGAGCATCTTCTGCAGGCCCATGTACATGACCTGGCCGCGTGCATCACTGGTGTCGATCTGCAGGATTCCGGCACCCTTGAGCAGCTGCAGCACGATCGATGCGGTGACGATCGGCCCGATGCCGAGATGCAGAAGCGAACCGCTCGCACCGGCAAGCAGGGCACGCCATAGTCCGAATATATCCTGTGACTGCGGAGAGAGTCCAAAGATATCGATATTGGTCAATGTGAAGTAGAGGAGCAGAATCGCAAGCGTCCACATGAGTTTATTCTTGAAGTGGACGTGCCCCTCCGGACTTCTGACTGCAGGCATCGCTGCAAGGATGGGTTCAAATCTATCCAGCAGATCTCCCATGGTTTCACCTAAAAAGGAATTTAGACGGTCATTGCCTGACCGCCCATCTCCTCAATTTTTGCCCGGGCCCGTTCTGAAAACTCACGGGCGGAGATACTCATCTTGTGGGTGACTCTTCCGCCACCGAGCACCTTGTCGATACCGATCTCGGTGGCGTCGAGGGCAATGAGGTCTCCCTCCTTGCTTGCAAGTCCCTCACGGAGCAGTGCCTCGGCCATCTGATCGATCTCCCCGATATCAAGGGCGGATACCGGCACGGACGTCTTGCTGACGAAACCGTGCTTACCGTTGGATATCTCACCCTTCAGGTAGAAGTGGGAGAAGCGGTGATCGCGCTGCCCGGCTCTACCCCGTCCACCCCTGTTGCCGGCGCCACGCCGGTTCTTGTGCGTACCGCCGCCACAGGTTCGTGAACCTCTGTATTTGGTTCTCTTGTTTACGGGCATCAGTCTCACCTCATCTTGTAGAGGAGATCATTGATCTCGGGGCCATAGTAGCCGAGAGCCCCACCCTGCTGAAAGGTTCGCTTGATGGTTTTATAGCCCTTTCGTGGAGGGTGCAGTCTCAGCACCGGCTTGATCTCAGCCAGATCACGGAAAGCGGTCTCACCGCTGCAGAGTGCTGTTGCGAATTCGTCGATGCCGGCATACGGTGTATGCGCACGGACGTAGTCGTCGGTCAGCCGCTCGTCCCCGGTCAATCTGCCCCGGGTGCGCAGAAGGGTGGCCAGGATCTCCGGGTCCACCTCGCCGTACGCCACGAAGTCCTTCACCTTACGGATCATGCCCAGGTACGCAGGGGTATCGGGCACAAGGACGCAATGGTTGACATGGTGCAGACGGAGCATCTTCAAGGTGTCCTTGATCTCGCGGTTGGTCTTGACCACGCCGCGTACCTGCACTACCGCGTACATCACTCTGTCCCTCCGATCCGGACAATGTTCGTCTGCCGGAGCGCCTCGAACGTCGCTCTGGCGTAGTTGATGGTCGTCCGGGTCTGCCCCCGGTTGAAGGCCCAGACATCCTTGATGCCTGCAAGCGTCAGGACCTTCTTCGGAATATCCCCCGTCACGAGGCCGATTCCCTGGGGGGCGGGCTTCAGCGTCACCCGGACACTGCCTGCCTTGCCGGTCACTTCGATAGGGATCGAGTGAGCGGCATCACAACCGCATTCCCAGCTCCCGCATCCCCGGGAAACCTTGACGAGATTCACTTTTGCGTTTGCTATTGCCTTCTGGATCGCGTTGCCGACCTGAGCATCCTTGCCCTGGCCGAACCCGACATAGCCGTTCCGGTTGCCGACCACCACGACGGTGCGGAACTTCACACGGCGACCCGAGTCCGTCATCCGCTGGACCATGTTGATGTCCAGCACCTCGTCCTCCAGGTCGGGCACGAGGAGATCGACGATCTGGGGCTCCTTGATCGGCCTGCCGCTTGCGAGCACCTCATCGATACTGGTGATCTCGCCTGCAGCGACCATGCGCCCGAGACCGGTGAGCGGAATCCATTCTTCCTGTACGTATGCCATGTCACACCAGCTCCTTCTTGATGGCCAGAGCCACAGCCTCTACATTTGCCACCAGGTTGCCTGCCTTCTCAGGGGCATACCCGGCGATGTGGGCACCTTTGAGCCGCTCCTCATCGGGGAGGATCGACTCGCCGTAAGGGATATCGAGACCTGCATCCACTGCTCCCTTGAGGGCAGCAAAGACGCGTGCACCGGGCTTTGCCCGGGCGAGCCCAATATCCAGAATACCCTCTTCATACCCTGCATTCAGCGCCTTGACCGCAAACAGCATCCCGGTCAGGTAGGCGGCCGGAGTGCAGGAAGTCGATCCCTCGTAGCCGTAGTCTGCAAGTTCAGCCGAGTATGCAGCCACCAGGGTGCGGTCTCCCTCATTCTCGGGGACGACCAGCTGCACAATGATCTGCCGGTTCGTCTTCCGGACGACCATCCTCGGGCTTCCTGATGACAGGAGCGACATCCGCTTGTAGTAATCAGTCTTGCCCTCGTGCCTCCTGCGGAAGGGCACGAAGTATCTTGGGCCGGTTGCCATTATTTCATCCTCCCTGCCATCGTTTCAACATGAGCCGCAAGGTGCGACACACTCCGGAACTGGCCTCCGGAAGCCCGCCGGTACATCAGACGGTAGAGACTCCGTTCGATTGTGCCTTCTTCGCGCATATCTCGCAGAGCCCGGCGCTGTGCCCGGATCTTGCCTATCCACATGCGTTTGCCTGGGCCGCGAGCACCGATGGCACCCTTCCTCCGCCCCGGTCCTTTCCGGTGGCCGTAGGAACGCTGTGCCATCCGCGCGCGTGCCCTGCCCCGGCTGTTCCCCTTCACGACGTGAGCCTTGATCACGCCCTCTGCGACAAGCTCGCGCAGGTCGTTTCGGGAGATAGCTGCCTCAATATCAGCCTGGCGCTCGGGATCGAACCAGACACGGTTGACCCCGCACTTGAGAATGGCAGCTGCCATACGTTTCTGGTTGGCGAGGTCACTCATCCTCATTCACCTCTTCTTCAACCGCAACCGGCTCCTGGGCCGCACGGGTGAGGTCTTTTGCGTTCAGCACCTTGAGCCCAAGTTCCAGGGCCCGCGCCTGAATCTCTCCGCGCTTTCTGTTCCCGACGGATCCGCCGATCCGGATGGCCTGGAGGTCCGGGTTCAGCCCGACGAGCTCTGTCGGTGTAAAAACCCGCACTTCCTCATAGCCGCTCGGGTGCATGCCGCGGATTGCGACGGGGCTCCCGTATCCCGGCCGGGGAAGAACGCCCTTTGCTCTGAACTGCCGCCTCTGCTTGCTCTGCAGACCACGCGGGCGCCGCCACACATCTTCCAGTTTCGCTTTTCGGTGAAGTCCCCGCCTCTTGAAGGCAGGTTTATTGTGCCGGGTGCGGATGCGGATCAATCGTTTTCTCTCATCCATTGCTTTCACGCCCTCTCGGTGATGTCGATGCCGTCCTGGAACACCCGGGGATCACGGTTCGTGATCCTCGTCGCGTGCTCGATGTTCGCGGCGGTGTTACCCACCTTCTCCTTATCGATACCAGTGAGAGTCACCTCATCGTTTCCGATCTTGATGGTGACACCCTCGATGATCTTTGCTATCCGGGGCTGCTTCTCGCCAAGGAAGTTGCTGATCTCGAGGCGGTTGCCCTGCTGCTTCAGCTGGATCGGAAAGTGGCTGTAGACCACCTTCATGCGATACTCGTAGCCTTCGACGACACCCCGGATCATGCCCTTCACATGTGCCTCGAGCGTGCCGCTCATGGCAAGGAACTGCTTCTTGTTGGATGCCGTGGAGACAACGACTTCGCCGCCTTCAACGGCGACACCGATCTGCGGGAAGCGCATGTCACGGGTCAGTGTGCCCTTCGGTCCTGAGACCGTAAGCACGCTGCCTTCGAGCGCGACGTCCACACCGGGAGGGATCTCGACCTGTCGTGTAATTCCCATACTCTTCCCTCCGTTAGTAGACGTATCCCAGCAGTTGTCCGCCGACACCCTCGCCCCGTGCCTGCTCGTGGGAGATGACCCCCCTCGATGTGGAGACGATCAGGATACCGAAGTTCTTTGCGGGGAGGTACTGCGACTCCCAGTATTCCATATCAGCCATCTTCACCGGGAACCGGGGAGTGATGGCGCCACACTTATTGATCGTTCCGGATAGCTGGACCCGGAACTGGCCGCCACGGCCGTCATCGATGAACTCGAAGCTGCCGATAAAGCCATTTTCCTGCATAACGCGGAGCATTGCACCTAACAGTTTGCTGGCGGGTTCAACAATAACCTCGCTCTTTCCAGAGTCGCCAGCATTCTTGATCGTGCTCATCGCGTCAGCGATTGGATTCAGTCGTGCCATGTTCTCTCACCCCTAGTTCATCTTCTTGAAGCCCATCTTCCCTGCCCACTCGCGGAAGCACTGGCGGCAGAAGTAGATATCGTATTTACGTACAAGGCCCTGCTTACGGCCGCAGATGCGGCAAACGTTCGCGCCACGGCCGAACATCTTTCGCCTCTCGCCCGAAGAAGGTGCTCCTGAATCTTCTGCCATCCCTTACACCTCCACCTGGTAGTGCTCGCGCATGAACGCGATGGCTTCTTCTTGATTCACTTTCTGGTCCGCCGGCAGTTTCCTGCGCTCGGCACTCCTGCGTGCGATCCGCACGCCTTTGCGCTCGAGCACCACGTTGACGTCCATGCCGTAGATGCCGATCGTCGGGTCGTAGGACATGCCCGGGAAATCGGTATGCTCTTCGATACCGAAGGAGACATTGCCGGTCCGGTCGAACTGCGAGGCTGCGAGCTGCCGCTCGAGGATATTGAGCGCAGTCTCGACGAATTTCTCGGCGTTCTGCCGGCGTAAGGTGACCTTGCACCCAATAGGTGCGCCCTTCCTGATACCGAACGCCGGCTGGGTCCGCTTTGCGATGGTGCGGACGGACTTCTGACCGGTGATCCTCTTCATGAGGTCCTCGGCCTTGACCAGCCGCTCACCGCTTTCTCCGACGCCCATATGCACAACAACCTTATCGATGTAGATATCCTTCATCGCACTCATGCCGAGACCTCCAGTTCAGGTGCAATCGCAGAGCGGCCAACCATGAAGATGTACTCTTCAACGGTTTCGAACTGTTCATTGGCCGAGTCGTCCACAAGGACCACGCGGTTCGGGACAGAACTTGCGGTCCTGACGACCTCAATGATCCTGCCGATCTTCCCGGAGTGTTTTCCACCGACGATCATGGCTACATTGCCTTCTGCGAAGGGGAAGTGATCGATGATCCGGAACCGGTCTTCACCGGCCTTTCCGTCGCCGAGGGTCACCACGATGGAGTCTTTCGCCTTGTAGGTGTTGTCGGCGAGGATGTTTGCGCCGAACGCGAGGTTCAACTGCACCCTGCCACCCCGGATGGTGGTCTTGTTCTGGATCTTGCAGAGCCGGGTCGTTGCCGACTCCGCCGGGATCTCGATGGCAATCAGGTTGCCCCGCTTGTCCAGCTGGATGCGGTAGTGCTTCCCGAGTTTCGGGATCGAGACGATGTCAAAGACACCCAGGCCAATCTGCGGGTTCCGGCAGGGTCGTCCGTTGACAATGATGTCCCGCTGGTGCAGGATCTTCCGAACCTCGCTCGCATTCTGAGCGATGCCGATATGCTCGCGGAGCCAGACACCGACCGGCAGGGCGCCGGCGTTGTGGGGGCCCGGGGCGGTCTTCATGACGAACTTTTGTACTTTCTTCGGTATGTGCCAGGACCCTGGCGCAACCAGTCGCTTGAGATGGTTGGACATTATGCTCCGCCTCCGAGTCTCTCCTCACGTAGTTTGTCTTTCAGGTTGAGCTTCGTGATCTGCACGTTTGAGGGGTCAACCGGCCGGGGAACCTCAGTTCCATCGGACTTAGTCACCATCACGCCGTGCACGACCAGTCGGCACATCTTCATATCTACCGCATCGACGACGCCTTCGTTACCGGCGAAATCTCCACGGAGTACCTTGACGGTGTCCCCCTTGACCACGCGGGTCCTCCGGGCGTTGTGTTTCCCACGGAGTTCAGGGGTAAGTGATGCGGAGAGGAACCGGCCCCGGGTGTGGTTCGGTGCGTTGTAACGCGCCTTACGCTGTTTCCTTGGCTGTTTGCTTGCTATGCGTACCATTCTTCACCACACCTTACACGATTATCGTCGCCATGGAGGCGATCTTCGGGAACCGCTCCGCGATCTCGCGGGGAACGGGACCCTTGATCTCGGTTCCTTTCGGCTCGCCACGCTCATTGATGAGCACCATGGCGTTGTCCTCGAACGAGAGCCGGATACCGTTCGGGCGGCGGATCTCCTTCTTTTGCCGGATGACCACCGCTTTCTCGAGTTTCCTCCGCATATCGGGGGTGCCCTTCTTGACGCTCACGGTCGCGACGTCGCCGACGCCCATGCAGGGCTGCCGCCGCCTGACACCGTGATACCTATCGACCGAGACGATCTCCACGAGCCGTGCGCCGGTGTTATCGGAGCAGACCATCTGGGAGCCGGTCACGAGGGCGCGCGGGATGGTCGACTGCATCGCCTTCATTCCTTCATCACCTCGACCACCACGAAGTTCTTTGTCTTGGAAAGCGGCCTGCATTCAGCGATCCGGACCACATCACCCACGCCGGCGTTGATGCAGGGTGTGCTGTGGGCATGGTACCGGGACCTGCGTTTCTCGTACCGCTTGTACTTCTTGACGTAGTGGAGGAACTCACGCTCCACGACGACGGTACCGTTCATACGGTCGCTCACGACTTTGCCGGTAATCACCTGGCCGCGTACCGGCAAAGTGCCGTGAAACGGACAATTTGCGTCCTCACATTCCGTTTCCGGAACGGGGACGTCCAACCCAATGTTTTGTGCCATTATTCATCCTCACTTATCTGATGCGCATACTGATCCGCCGTTCCGGCTGCGTCTCCAGGCACGAACCATCCACATCGACAGTCGTGCCGTCCGGAAGCCGGAGGCGGAATACGCTGAACCGTTTCGGTATCCGCTTCTCTCCCCGCCCGGTCAGGATGACCAGGGTATTTCTGGTCTCATCGATGATGAGACCAGATACCCCGACATGACCCGGGTTGCTCGCGCGGGCGACCAGAACGTCGAGGCCAATCAACTCGTGCCTCAGGACGTTCTGGGGAGAGATCATGCGTTCCTCCGCGTATTCTGCTCGGTCCGGATGCGCGCGATTGTCCTCCGGACTTCGCGGATCCTCCCGGGGTTCTCGGTGGCACCGCCAGCGCTGACTTTCCCCCGCTCCTGGATCAGTTCGAGGGAGAGTTTCTGCTCCTGCTCGAGGAGTTCAGTATCGGAGAGTTGTTTCACTTCCTTTGAGCGAAAGATTGCCATTTATCTCTCCTCCGCGTACTCCTCAACGGAGATCTCCTCGAACTCCTCGTCACCAACCTCTTCAGGCTCTGCGGGCTCGACCGGAGCCTTCTTCGGCGCGGGTTCGAGGACATCAAAGGTGTCGGGCAGCCGTGCATCCGGCGGAACAATCTTGACCTGGACACCGATGGTCCCGAGTTTCTTGATCGCAAGCGCGTAGCCCTTCTCGACGATCGTCTCGCTGGGCTCACCGCAGTGCTTGACATAGCCCTCGGTGAACTTCTGGGTCCGTGACCGGGCTCCGGTCAGCTTCCCGGCAACGATGACCTCGCAACCGAGCGCACCGGACTCCATCACCCGGCGGATCGTGCTCTGTCCAGCCTTCCTGAAGTACCAGCCACGCTCAAGGGCATTTGCCAGCCGCTCAGCCATGATCTGGGCGTTGAAGTTGGGGTTCTGGACCTGCTGGACCTCCACCTGCGGAGACTCGATGTCATAGGTGGTGGCGAGGTCCTGGGTGAGCTGGCGGACCTGCTTGCCGCCCTTGCCGATCACGATGCCGGGTTTCTCCGCAAAGATTGTCACCTGGGTGCCGAGCGGCGTCCGGGTGATATCCATGCCGCCGTATCCTGCCCGCTTGAGTTCCTTCGTGAGGAACTTCTCGATGCGGACA
>JALNXI010000203.1 GCA_023230425.1 Methanoculleus sp.
CCCGGGAGAAGAGAAGATCCTCGAGGATCTTCTCTTCTCCCGGGGCCCGTTCACCCTCCGGGGCAGTGGAACCTTCGGTGAGGGCGTTCACCTGGTCAGCGGGCCGGTGGGGAGCGGGAAATCGACGCTGGCCCTTCTGCTCGCTGAACTGAGCCGTCCTGATAGCGGGGCGATCCGGCGGCAGGGGATAACGTCAGCCCTGCTCCTGCTGCAGTTCCCCGAATACCACATCACCTGCCCGACCGTTGCCGAAGAGGCCGGGTCCTGGGGGCTCGCTGCGGACGACGTGCTCGCGCGGGCGGACCTTGCCGGGCGCGGGGACACCGACCCGTTCCACCTCTCCCGCGGCGAACTCAAAAGGCTGACCCTGGCCTGCACGGTCATGCGGAACCCGGACCTGCTGATGCTGGATGAGCCGTTCAGTTCGCTCGACTGTGCCGCCAAACGGAAGGCCTGCAGGATGATCGAGGAGAGAGATGAGGGTATCACCATCATATTCTCGCACGAGCGCGCGGTCCTCCCCCGGGTTGACACGATCTGGGAGATGGAGGGCGGGACTCTGACCGCCCTCGGCAGCGTGCCCGAGGCGATTTCCCGGTGGCGGCACGCTCCGCCGTATCTTGCGTATGCTCTGGAGCAGGGCGCCCGCCCTGAGAACATCAGGCTTTCCGATGCACGGGAGGCGTTATGCAGGACCCAAGGCTGAGACTTCTATCCACTGTGGTCCTCTCGCTCGCTGCGTTTGCGAGCACGACGGGCGCCGTCGCCGCTCTGATCTGGTGGCTCGTCTTCACGCCGCGCACAAAGGCTCTCCCGCGGCCCGGCGTGCTTCTTTCCCTCATTGCGATGATCGCCGTCACAGCGCTCGTCTCCTGGTGGGGGGGCGGCCCGGGTCTCTCCTACCTGGTCAGGATGGTCGTGGTCCTGCTCCTTGCCGCGTGGACGTATGCCGAGACTGAGGAAGGAGAGATGCTTGCCGTGGCCGTCTGGGCCCTCGGTGACCGGATCGGGTTCGAGATCGGGCTCATCGCAGAGATGGGGCTTACGGGGCTTCTCGTGATCCGGCAGGACGTCGACCAGATGCGAGTCGCACTTGCGCTGAAGGGGATCCGAATCGGCGCTCGCTCGATCGTGCCGATCGCTGCTCTGCTCATCGTCACCCAGATCCGGAGGGCCGATGAAGTCGCCAGACTGCTGGTGGTACGGGGATACACGCTCGGAGGGCGGATATGCCCCCTGTTCAGAACAGACTCGCGAGACATTCTGGCATCCCTATCGGCGGTGATACTCGGGCTTTTATCCTGCCTGCCGGTTCGAGATGTTTTTATATTATTACGGTGAATTTTTTAGAGGCTTTATTGCAATCTCCTCAGCCCTTCGAGGTGCAAAATTCGATGTGTGCTGCCAAATCTGATACACTCTATATCACCGATACCACGCTTAGGGACGCGCATCAGTCGCTCATCGCCACCAGGCTCCGGACTGAAGACATGCTCCCTCTTGCCCGCGCCATTGATAACGTGGGTTTTTTCTCCGTCGAAGCCTGGGGCGGGGCGACCTTTGACAGCTGCATCAGGTTCCTCAACGATGATCCCTGGGATCGCCTCCGGATGCTGAAGACCGAACTTGAGCGTACTCCTATCCAGATGCTCCTGCGGGGTCAGAACCTCGTAGGCTACCGGCATTATCCCGATGATGTGGTGGAGAGGTTCGTAGAGGCGTCGGCACGTAACGGGGTCGATATCTTCCGGGTCTTTGATGCGCTCAACGATATCCGGAACATGACCAAAGCGATGGAGGAGGTCAGGAACGTCGGGGCGCACCTGCAGGGTGCGATATCCTACACGACAAGCCCGGTCCACTCCGTCGCGACATTCATCGATATGGCCGAGGATCTCTACTCGCTCGGGTGCGACTCGATCTGCATCAAGGACATGGCGGGGCTGATCATGCCCCACGATGCCCGCGATCTGATTACGGGGATCAAGAAGGCGGTAGACATCAAGGTCTGTCTCCACTCCCACTGTACGAGCGGCGTCGCGCCCCTGAGTTATCAGGCGGCGATCGATGCGGGTGTGGATATCCTCGATACGGCGATGTCACCGTTCGCGCTCGGGACCTCCCAGCCCCCGACGGAGAGCGTTGTCGCAAGTGTCTCCGGAACTCCGCGCGATACAGGCATTGACCTGATAGCGCTCCGTGAGGTGCGCAACATCTGCCGGGAGATGCGGGAGAAGTACGAGCCGCTCTTTTCCGCCATCGCAGACAGGGTCGACTCCGACGTGCTGATCTACCAGCTCCCGGGCGGCATGATATCCAACCTCATCTCCCAGTTGAAGGAGCAGGATGCGCTCGACCGCCTGGAAGAGGTGTTCCTGGAGATCCCCCGGGTGAGGAAGGACCTCGGTTACCCGCCGCTTGTGACACCGACGAGCCAGATCGTGGGCACCCAGGCGGTCTTTAACGTCCTCATGGGTGGGGAACGCTACCGGAACGTGACGACGGAGGTGAAGGACTACGTCCTCGGCCTCTACGGACGCCCTCCCGCCCCGATCAGCCCCGAGGTGCGGAAGTTGATCATCGGCGGCGAGGAGCCGGTCACGGTCCGCCCGGCGGACCTTCTCGCGCCCATATACGAGCAGATGCGGGGGGAGGCGGTGGAACAGGGTCTGGTCACCAGGGAGGAGGACGTCCTCACCTACATCATCTACCCGAGCATCGCTCCGTCGTTTCTGAAGGGCGAGCGCCAGGCCGAAGTGATCCCGAAGCCGTCAGTCGAATTGGCGAGGACTGCGGAGATTCCGAGCTCCATGGAGGTGGAGGTGGACGGCGAGATCTTCTCGGTCCGGATCGTCACCGTGGAGGGGAACTCGGTCACGGTCCCGATGGCCGCCCCGGCCGCCAGGGAGAGGATCCCTCGCGGGGATGTCGCCGGCGGCGTCAAGAGCAACATGCAGGGCATGGTCCTGCAGGTGCTGACCCAGAAGGGGAACGCCGTCAGGAAAGGGGATACGCTCATCGTCCTTGAGGCGATGAAGATGGAGAACCCCATCCGCAGCCCGCGTGACGGCACGGTCGAGGAGATCTTCGTGAATGCCGGGGACGTCGTACAGAACGGCGACGTGCTGATGATTATTGAATGAGGCCCGCCCCGGGTTACCAGAAAGAGAACTTGCGCGATGAAGTATTTTGACAAGATCCTGATCGCCAACCGCGGCGAGGTCGCCATCCGGGTTATGCGCGCCTGTCGGGAGCTGGATATCGATACGGTTGCGATCTACTCCGAGCCCGATAAGAATGCGCTCCACGTCAAGTACGCCGACGAAGCCTTCTGCGTCGGCGAGGCACACCCGTCCAAAAGTTACCTCAACAAGGAGCGGATCTGCGATATCGCCCGGAAGTCCGGGGCTGAGGCGATCCATCCGGGATACGGGTTCCTCGCTGAGAACTACCGGTTTGCAAAACTTGTCGAGGATGAAGGGCTGACGTTCATCGGGCCTTCGTGGAAAACGATCGAGGCGCTGGGATCGAAGATCGGGTCGAAGCGGATGATGCACGAGGCCGGCGTTCCGGTCCTCCCCGGCACGCCGGACGGCGTCACCTGCCTCGATGAGGCAAAGAAGGTCGCCGCCGATATCGGCTACCCGGTGGTCGTGAAGGCGAGCGCGGGCGGCGGCGGTATCGGTATGCACATCGTCGAGAGCGAGGAGGGGCTCGAAGAGGCGATCGACATGGGGATGCGGATCGCAGGGTCCGCCTTCGGGGACCCGACGGTCTTCGTGGAGAAGTACCTCGCGAAACCGCGCCATATCGAGATCCAGGTCCTTGCCGACGCGAAAGGACACACCCTCCACCTCTACGACCGAGAGTGCTCCATTCAGCGCCGGCATCAGAAACTGCTCGAGGAGGCGCCCTGCCCGATCATGACGCCCGCTCTCCGGGAGCGGATGACGGCGTCGGCCATCACCGCGGCAAAGACGGCGAACTACAAGAACGCTGGTACAGTGGAGTTCCTCTACGCGAACGGCAACTACTACTTCATGGAGGTGAACACCCGGCTGCAGGTGGAGCACACCATCACGGAGTTCATCACGGGGATCGATATCGTGAAGCAGCAGATCGCCGTCGCCGCCGGTGAGGATCTCTCGATGGACCAGGAGGATGTCAGCATCCGGGGGCACGCGATCGAGTGCCGGATCAACGCGGAGGACCCGTTGAACAACTTCACCGCGGATCCGGGCAAGATTGTCCGCTACCGGTCTCCAGGAGGCCCGGGGATACGGGTCGACTCGGGCATCCACATGGGC
>JALNXI010000008.1 GCA_023230425.1 Methanoculleus sp.
GAGCGCAACCTGATGACCTCCTCCATCGCCCGGATGAACTGCTTCCTCCACGGCATCGAGGACTTCCATATCGTTCGCGGCGATACCCTCTCCGAGCCCAAATTCGTGGAGGGCGACCGCCTGCAGCAGTTCGATGTGGTGCTGGCAAATCCGCCTTACTCCATCAAGCAGTGGGACCGCGCTGCCTTTGCCGCCGACCCCTGGGGGCGCAATATCTTCGGCACCCCGCCGCAGGGCCGTGCTGACTACGCCTTCTGGCAGCACATCCTGGCCAGCATGGATCCGGAGACCGGCCGGTGCGCTATTCTCTTCCCGCACGGCGTCCTCTTCCGGCAGGAGGAGGCAGAGATGCGGCGTAAGCTTATCGAGGCGGATCTGATCGAGTGCGTGCTGGGGCTCGGGCCAAATCTCTTCTACAACTCCCCGATGGAGGCGTGCGTTGTCATGTGCCGGACGAGAAAGCCAAAGGAGAGGCAAGGTAAGATTCTCTTCATTAACGCTGTGGATGAAGTCACCCGGGAACGAGCGCAGAGTTTCCTTACCGATGAGCACATCGAGCGGACTGTCGGGGCTTACGGAGCGTTTTCGGACGAACAGGGGTTTGCAGGCGTGGCGACACTGGAGGAGATCCGTGCCAGGGACAGGAACCTGAGCATCCCGCTCTACGTCACAAACGGCGTGTCCGCCGAAGGGGGAGGGGGCGCGCCTGCACACCCGGATCTGGCAGAGGCGCTTTCTTCCTGGCTTGAAAGTTCCGTCGAGTTCCGTCGGTCGCTGGATGCCCTTTTCGAGGTCGGCCGATGAACCATAAACAACATGTCTTCGTCAGTTCGGTGCAGAAGGAGCTCGAAGATGAACGAGTCGTTATTCAAAACTTGTTGAATACGGACCCGTTTCTTTCGGCACACTGTACGCCGGTGCTGTACGAGTTCGAGCCTGCATCACCGGACAGAGACCTTGAAGGATGCCTCAAGGCACTGGATGCAGGTCAGGTATACCTGCTCATCGTAGGATCGCGGTACGGCAGAGAGATTGGCGATATCTCTGTTACGCATCTGGAATATCGGCACGCAAAGGAGAGAGAACTGCCGATCCTCATATTCATCAAAGGGGACCGAGGCGTACACCGCGATGCCGGCATCGGCCGTCTGTTAGAGGAGATCGATGCTGACGGATTTAAATACAAACGCTTCGGCAACGTCATAGATCTTCAAAAAGAGGTCCGCGTTGCGCTTGTAAAAGTGCTCGAAGAATGCTTCGGGATAGCCCCGTCGTCGGACGAGAATGAGATTGCACGGCAGACCATCGAGGCTACATCTCCCTTTGAATCGCACCTGACGAGACGAGCCCGCTGGATGGACCTCGATCACGACATCGCCCGGCAGATGATCGCTGTAGCGGAGGGACGTGATCCCGCAACGATTTCTATGCCCGATCTCCTCACCGCCGCTTCGCTCCGTGGTCTGGTATGGCGCGACCCGGAGAGCGGGGAACATTTTGCCACGGCTGCCGGCGTTGTCCTGCTGGCGAAGGATCCTTCCGGGGTCTTTCCCCAGTGCCGCATTCTTGCCGATGCCTACCGCAGCACCGAACCTGACGGCGATCCTCGCGATCACGAGGATATCCGCGCCCCGATGCCGGTGGCAATCGACCGCGCCGTTGTCTTTATCGACCGCAACACCCGGCACCCGATGAAGGTTGTGGGCCTCAATCGCGTCCGTCTTGATGAATACCCCGTCGAGGCGTTGAGGGAGGCCATGGTCAATGCCGTGGCGCATCGCCAGTATGAGGATGCAGGGAGGAAGATCATGCTCGAAGTATTCTTTGATCGCGTGGTCGTCTCCAGCCCAGGTCTGCCCCCCGCCCCGATCACGCTTGCCAGTCTCCGGACGGGGAGGTACCGGCCGTGTTCGCGCAACCCGGTGATCGCCCAGTGTCTCTCGTACTTCCACCGGATTGAGGAGCGCGGTAGCGGATTTCGTCGTATGCGGGAGCAGATGCTCAACCACGGCCTGGATCAACCGCTTCTCGGCACCGATACCGGCTACTTCCAGGTGATCTTTCCTGGACCTGCCGATGATCTCGATCGCCTTCGCATTCCGGCTTTTGCCTCGGGTGTTCTCGTCACCCCGGCGATCGAGGCCCAACTCAATGAACGGCGGAGGAAGATGGTTGCGCTGCTCGCGACCGGGGAGACGCTGACCAGCCGCAGGTGCGAGGAGGAATTCGGCGTCACCAGGGACACGGCAACGCGGGATTTTGGTCTGTTAATGAAATTGGGGTTGGCCGTCCGGAAGGGCCGGGGGCGCTCGACGGGTTACGTTCTTGCGGAGAGAAAATGAGAAGCGAATCGTCAGATAATCGTCAGATTGAAACCCGTAATCGTCAGATGGATCGCCGCCGCCTTCCGGTGCCGGATCGTCAGATAATTGTCAGGTGCGTCACCGGTACCGTCAGGACGCTGATGACGGCCACGACCGCCATGAGGAGCAGGAGGAGCACGATAATGAAGGTGAGAGGGATGGAGAGATTGCCGTCATTTAGAACAGGAACGTGGGCTGCATGACCGGAGGCGACGGCATCTCTCGTTTCCGGCCGAATCCCGGCTGGGCGAGCCTCCCAATATTCAACCGGACGGGGTGGAGACGGCTGCCGTTCGGTGCGTTCGTCGAAAATATCAACGAACGTGTCGAGCCAGCAGACGCGGCTGAAGAGATCTACGTCGGGCTGGAGCACCTCGATCCCGAGAACCTGCACATCCGCCGGTGGGGCAAGGGTAGCGACGTCATCGGCACCAAACTCCGCTTCTGTAAAGATGACATCATTTTCGGACGGCGTCGAGCCTATCAGCGCAAAATGGCAGTGGCGGAATTCGACGGCATCTGCTCGGCGCACGCAATGGTCGTGCGGGCAAAGCCGGAGATGGTGCTTCCGGAGTTCCTGCCGATTTTAATGATGAGCGATCAGTTCATGAACCGGGCCGTCGAGATCTCGGTCGGTTCACTCTCGCCCACCATCAACTGGAAAACGCTCAAGAACGAAGAGTTCGACCTCCCGCCGCTCGACCAGCAGCGCCGTATTGCGGAGATACTCTGGGCAGTGGATGAGACAAAGGATGCTTGGGAGCAAAATATTGTGGCAGTTCGTAGCTTCCAAATGGCATTCTGGAAAGGACACATATCCCAAGCAAATGTAAAAATTGTGCCCATAAGTGAAGTGGCTGATGTGGCAAATGGCTCAACTCCAAGTAAATCAGAAGACAAGTATTGGCAAGATAGCACAATTCCTTGGCTTCCAACAGGGAAAGTCCATGACCGTTTCATCCAATGCTCTGATGATTTTATCACAGAGGCTGCTTTGAAGGCGAGGAAAGCTCGTGTTTTTCCTAGTGCTCTTTGTCATCTAACTCTATGAATTCCGTGTCGCACCCTTCGCAGCCTTCCGCATGAGCCCATGTTCGGTCTGCCGAAGATGCAAAATTTCGGCGCTGTTGAAACCCTGTTTGGGTCTTCATCCCTCCCCCGATGAGGGGAGCGCCTGCCCCGGATCGTCCCCGGGCTCATCCCGGGGACTGGACCGTGGTGGCTATCGCCCCGGGGGGTGGGGACCGGGGAGGGGTCTCCCTCTCCCCGCCCAGGGCGATACGCTCCGTCCCCCCACCCCGCCCGGCCTCCGGCCTCCTCCCCCGCCCTGGGGGCGGGGGCAGTCATGGCGATAGCCGGGAGGAAGCCGTGCCCGGGCGTACTCCGGAGTATGACCTCCAGGAGCAGGAGTGCGAGATCCGATGGTGCTCTCTGGTTGTACTACATATTGAGAATCGGTCCACTAGTGGCCATTTCCCATTGTTTTGAGGGTTCTGGTCTGGAAGAGAACCGGCCGACCGCTCTCGTTGCCGCGAAGAGCGTGATGTTCAGTGGACGGGTGTGTAACTCCCCTTCGCGGCAACGCGTGAGTTGAACAGGGCTCGAGACGGTACTGGAATCACGGTTAGAAGTGCGACCCGCGACTGGCCACCAGGGGGGGGCACCTGCAGGCCTTCACGCAAAAAAGGTGTTCACCGGGCCGGCGCCGCTGCTATGCCCTTCTCCACCCGGCGGGCCATCTCCTGCTTGACCCTCTTGATATTCTCCGCCTGGTCGCGCCGCGCAAGATCCTGGCCAGCTTTACCGACGACCTCCTCGCTCGGGACACCCTTCGCATTCATGACGCGCTGGTAGCCGAAACTTGCCCAGTTGTCCGGGAGATCATGCATCCGCACAAACTCCATGTTGTAGGGCGCAAGATCGAGCTGGTTCTCGATGACGCTGTTGACATAGTCTTTGTTCGACTCAAAGACTATCAGGGGCTCGATGACGTCGGCCTGCATGATATCCCGGATGTCACGACCCTCGATCTTCTTGATGAGCCTCGCACACTCGGTGAAGTGCGTGATCTCCATCTTCGCAAACATCTCCCAGACGCCCCGTATCCTCGGGTCGCTCTCGGTCTGTGCGCAGGAGTAGTAGTTGTAGGCCTCGTTGAGTTCCAGCATTGCCATCTTCTCAAGCATCGTCTCCCTCGGGTCGCCAAGGAGCCCATACTGGGTCACATGTTGCTCCTCGATCTCCGCAATCTCCGCGTAGAGTTGCCGCGCGATCTCCTCGGGGTACACGGACCCATGCGACCGGTAGAAGAGCATCGTCTGCTGCTCTCCCGAGACGATTGTGTTGTAGTTCATCTTCGTCTTGATGTCGGCCGTGTCCTTGTCGTAGTGCTTCCGCATCGAGTCGTCGGGGTGGCGGTGCTCGATGCTCGTCGGTCGGCCCGGCTTGACCTCGGTCTTGCCCTGGACGATCGCTTCCGGGTCGCCGCCCTCGATGTAGTCATAGAGGCAACTGTAGCGGTAGAGATGGTCGAAATCTTCGAGCAGCGCGAAGTCCAGCGCCTGCTTCACGTAGGGGTCCGGCTCGTTCTGCGCCAGATTCGCGGTGAGGTCGACCGCCACCTGCTCGTAGCCAAGGGTCGTCTCGATGACCGACTGGTCCGCCGGGATGAGCCAGTTCACCGCCACCTGCTGCTGGGAGTCGATCCGCCGCATCAGGGCCATCGCCCGCTTCACCTCGGGGTCCGGGTGCATCCGCTCGATAGCGTGCGACATGAGGACGGCGTTGTTCTCGATACCGTTCATGAGGATGATCCGGGTCCGGGTGTAGGCATCCACCGCCTTTTTGCCGTACGGAGCCTTGATCATATCCTTCCAGTTCATGGGCTGCTCTTCGATCAGCATGCCTTCCATATCAAAAGGTTTGAAATGAGCCATTCTTCTTCCTCCCTACACCCCGCCGATTCTGCCGGCACAGGTATTACCTGAGGTACAGCGGCACAGGCGATTGAGCCGTTCCGGTCACCCCCGCACACCGGAAAACCCGGGGTCTCCCTTCATACCTGTCACGCCACAAAAACCTAACGGCCGGGGTGAGGGGACACGAAAAATGCCTCTTCCGTGCGTTCCGGCGATACCCCCACCGGCACCGGCCGGGTTTTCCGGCCGGGGATTTCCCCGGGCCGCCCCGGGACCACAAGGTATACGTCATCAGGGATGAGCTGTGCGAGAGGAGCGGTCCCGGGTGTGACGCCTCCCCGGTACGAAGGGTTAAGTATATCGGCCCAAGAGAGACCGTCCGATGGCGATTGGCCATCGGATGACCTGGAGGTAAGGACGATGACAGGAGGAGAAGACGATCCCCTCGGCACCGGACGGCGGGACATTGACGAGACAACCGATAACCGGGAAGCCAGGTTCAACAGGACCAACCGGAGCGGCGAAGCGGGCGGACTGCCGGCGATCTCCCGTGGGAGCAACCGCGATTTCCGTAGTCTCTCAGCGGACTTCAGGGTCGATATCCTCGACCACGGCGACGAGGTGATCGTGGTTGCGGAACTACCCGGCGCCGAAGAGGGCACAATCGAGATCCGGCTGCTCAACCCGCAGACCCTGCGGATAACGGCACGGCGCACCGGGCCGGTCGAGGAAGGGCCGGGAGGTTACTACATCCACGAGCGCGGAAACGGCACCCTGAGCCGGCTGATACGCCTGCCCGCGAGCGTAACCGGCGAAGGCGCCGGGACAAGGTTTAAGAACGGCGTCCTCGAGGTGCGCTTGAAGAAGATGCGAACCAGGTCCGGACCCGGGGGAAAGGAGATCACCATCGAGTGACCGGGGGCTAACGCGGCCCCCCACCTGTTCGCCGGCGGCCGAGGCCTCCACCGTATGTCCGGGTCACGTAGCCCGTCGGCACGATCCCGCGCCCGACGGCCCGCACGGTATCGGCGGCAAGATTCAGAAATTGCCTCACGGCATCCCGGACCGGCATACTCTGAAGGCGATACATGCCGATGCCGGCCGACGAGAATACCTTGACCTCTTCCGGCCCGAACTCTCCCGCTATGACGGCGTCCACACCCCGGTCGGCAAGGTCGCGCGCGGACCGATCGGCGGCCGCCCCGAGCACGCAGCTCGTCGGGTTTATGACGATCTCCACCGCGAGAATCTCCTGGTTCTCCGCATCGACCAGGGTGAACGAGGGCGACGCTCCGAACACCGGCGATACAATATCATCGAGTCCCCCGGAACGCACGCTGGCAACCGCTATTCTCATCTGCATCTCACCGAGCTCACCGCCAGCACGTCGTGGTATATAGCAGATCGGGAGCCGGAAGGATACCCTCACTGCCGGGCCGCACCTGTGGCCATCCTGCTCGTCACCACCTGCGGGTGATAGCAGATAACGCTATCCCGGGCGGTGATTCTGCCGTTGACCACCTGGTCGACGACGGCGAGGTGATCCTGCACGCCCCGGGGAAGGAGATAATACTCCCGCACGAACTCCCGGCCTCGCTTTCCCATCTCGAGGGCCAACTCCGGGTGCCGGAGGAGATGGAGGATCCGGTCAGCAGTCTCCTGGACCGTCGAGACCAGGTAACCATTCCAGCCGTCGCGGATCTGGAGCGGTATGCCGCCGACGTTCCCGCCGACGACGGGTTTCCCCTTCCAGAGCCCCTCCGTGACGGTCAGCCCAAACCCCTCTTTGATGGACTTCTGGACGATCACATCTGACGCCCGCTGGAGTGCGTTGATCTCCCGGTGGCTGTCCGGCGGGAGGTCGAGGATATGGATGTCGGGGTCGTCCTCGGCCATCTCGCGGACATCGCGCAGGACGAGGAAACACTCCGGGTCGTCACACGCCCGCCCGCCGACGAGGACAAGCTGGCAGGGGGTCTTCTGGCGGACCCTCCGGAACGCCTGGATGACGCCGACAGGGTCCTTGAAGACATCGTAGCGGGAGACCTGGGTGACGATCGGCTTTGCCGGGTCGATACCGTACTTCTCCAGGGTGGCGTCGATCTCGGCCGCAGGAAGGTCGCGGTTCTTCTCGGAGAGGGGGTCGATGAACGGCGGGATGATGAAACTCGGCACGTTCCAGAGGGGGAGATACTGGAAACTGGAGAATATGCTTGCGTGGTACTTCTCGACCAGTCTCCGCATGATGTTTCCTATACTCCCCACGGTCCCGGTGGGGACCGTCTCCAGCTGGACGTGGCACCGCCAGAGGAGCCTCTTCTGTTCGAGTTCCCTGCTCGTCAGGAACTCCACCAGGCCGAGCGGCTGGGGGTCGTGGACGGTAACAACGTCGCAATCATCCTCAATCAGGCCCTCGTTCCGCCGCTGGGCCTCCCAGTAGGTCTCGACCATCGAAGGTGAGAACCCGTCACGGCCCTGGAGGAAGTTGTGGAGGGTTTTGGTGACATCAAAGAATGCAGGTTCGGCCTCCATGACGCTCCACACTGTCTCGAGGCCGAGAGCGTTCAGGAACGGAACGTATGAGATCAGGATCTCCGCGACGCCGCCCCCGTGGCGCGTCGAGTTGATCTCCTGCATCCTGATGCCGGAGAGGCGCTCGGCAAGTTCTTCGACTGCTAAAAATCGCTCTGCTCCCATAATCTGCCGGTACTCCTTGAGGGAAGGACAACCGGGGAGATCCGTAACGATCATCAGAGAACCACTGCCCGGTAATACACCTCCGGCCAATAAAATGCCTTTCGGTAGGGGGTCAGCAGCCCGGATAGTAACTCCGTCACTCTACCGGGTATGCTGTCTTCCTGCCCGGACCCGCCAGTCCCGGAAATGGGATTCCGGCGAAGTGGCGAGCCAGAATAAGAGGTTACTTGCTCCGGATCTGCGGTGTATAGCGGGCGTTGTCGTCGTCTGTGCCAGAAGAGGCATCCCGGGGAAGGACTCTCTCCAGCGCCGTCTTCAACTCGACAAGCGAGATAGGTTTCTCCAGGACACCGACGATATCATTCGCATACCTAGAATACTCCTCGGGCCAGACATGTTTTGCTGTAAAGAGCAGGACCGGGATATCCTTGAGTTCCTCATTCCGCTTCAGTTCCTCCAGAAACTGCCACCCATCGATAGGGGACATCATCACATCGAGGATGATAAGCGCGGGCCTCTCTTTCTTGAGCATCCGCAGGGCGTCCCACCCGTTGTGGACCAGAAGTGGTTCACGGTTGATCTTCCGGAGCAGCAGTTCCATTACTTCCAGCGTCGGCAGGTCATCGTCGACGACCATAATCTTGTTTCCCACTGTTCACACCTCCCTGGGTATCCTGATGGTGAAGGTGCTCCCCTCGCCCACCACACTTGTCACAGTTATCTCCCCTCCATGCAGCTGGACATACTTGTTCGCGATCGAGAGTCCTGGGCAGATTCGGCCGCTTTTTCGGCCCAGTTTTTCGGCGCCCCCGATATAGAACGGCCCAAAGATCGATCGTATGATATCCGCGGGGATACCGATGCCATTATCGCACACCATAATATAATGGTTCTCATTTGATTCCGCGTAGCGGATCCATACATTCTCTGGCGGTTTATTATACTTAACCGCATTTGATACCAGGCTCTCCACCGCCAGATAAAGCCGGTCGGGATCTCCTAATATGTGGACAGTCTCCGGTATTTCATTGCTGACCCGGGCTTCCCGATCGTATCCGCCGCCGGAGATGACGGAATCGATGAGCTGGCGGAGCTGGATAGTATGGAGGGTCAGGTCGATATGGTCCATTGTAAGCAGACTCAACTCGACCATTCTCTCAACCACCGCCTGCTCCTGTTGGGCGCACTCGAGGCAGGTCGCAAGGTACTTCTCCGTCTCACCCGAGATTCCGTAGTCTCCGGGATTCTCGACGATCATCTGGAGATAGCCGATGAGTGGCTGCAATGGCGTGCGCAGTTCGTGGGACAGGGTAGTGACGAGCCCCTTCCACTGGTCAACCTCCCACGCCATCTGCCTGCAGGAAAGCTGCTGCCGCCGCATCTCGGTGGTGTCGCGTGCCGACCCTACGATGCCGATGAGGTCGCCGTCCGCCCCGGGGTAGGGAGCGATTGTGACGGAGAAGGTATGGCAGGCTCCCGCCAGCTCCAGGTCGAGATCGTAACGGGCAGTCTCCTGTTCATCAACCACCTTACGAACCCATTCCATCTGTTGCGCGGCAAGGTCACCGGGGAGGAGGGCATCCACACTCCGTCCGATGAGACCGTCGGGAGAGATCCCGTGCTCAGAGGCGCGCTGCCAGGAGAAGTGGAGGATGCGGCCCGTAATATCCTGCATGAAGAAGATGTCGTTTGACTGGTGGATGAGTTCCATCAGGCGTCCGTTTGACTGGATGAGATCGGCCTGCCCATCCTGGGATCTGCCGGTATCCACGACGGTGCACTCGAAGAGGTTCTCGGCGACCAGCGCCCGGCAGGAGATGAGGACCCGACGGGCATCGCCGTTGCGTGCCCAAAACGTCGTCTCCGCATTCCCGACGTAGCCTTCCCGGTTCATCTCCTCGATGAACCGGACCTTGCTGCTCTCATCCGCCCAGAACTTCTCCGCAGGGATGCCGATGAGTTCATGGGGTGCGTAACCGAGTATATCGGCACACCGCCTGCTGATGCAGAGCAGTCGGAGGGTTTTCGGGTCGCAGAGAAACTTTGCGTCGCACGTATTCTCGACAACCTGCCTGCACCGGGAAGCGATCAGGCGGGAGTCCTGCGAGAAGAGAGTCGTCGCCCCGAAGACCCAGAAGAAGATCATCATGTGCAACCCCGTCATCACCGGGTCTATGGTAAAGCCAAGGGCTGACAGATACGTCCGTATGAGCGCGAATCCAACAACCAGGAGTGCGGTCACCCTGAACCCCTGGCGGGGGAACCAGAGAGCGACAAGGAGGATGGGGATGCAGTAGATCAGGGAAATGGCTGGATAAACGCCGTAATCCGGTGCAGCCGCCGTCAGCATGAGCGATATCACCGAAAATGACACTATCACGATCATTCTGACGATATCCGTTCCGGTAAAGAGGTCTTCCTGGAAATGACTCGATAAGCACCGGTTTACGGACATGGAAGATACAAAGGGTTATCCGGGAAAGGTATATAAACCATTCGGAATCCTGTTGCAGGACATAAATAATGTTTCCCCAAAAGAAATATAAAGTGCTCTTTTTTGAGACCCCATGTCGAATATTTCTCCGGTCCCAGAGGGGATGGGGCGAAGGCTGCAGTGGGTTCCATACCGCTTCCAGGGAGAGCATATATGAGGATCATCGTGTAACTCTAGAATATGCGCCCGTTTGTCTTCGTCAACGTCGCCATGAGCGCTGACGGGAAGATATCAACACGAGAGCGACGGCAGGTGAGGATCTCGGGGAGTGAGGATTTCTCGCGTGTTGACCGGATCAAGGCGGAGAGCGATGCCATCATGATCGGCATCGGCACCGTGCTCGCTGACAACCCCTCACTCACCGTCAAGTCACCGGAACTCCGGGCCAAGCGTGTAGCGGCCGGGAAGGATGAGCATCCCATCCGTGTCGTGATAGACAGCACAGGAAGAACACCTGTTGATGCGGATATCCTCCACAAGGGGACCGGGAAGCGCATCGTTGCCGTCTCGGGTGCAGCACCCCGGGAGAGGGCGGAGGCGCTCGGGGATCACGCCGTGGTCGTCGTCGCCGGTGATGAAACCGTCGATCTTGCGGCCCTGCTCGAGGAACTGCACCGGCAGGGTGTCCGGCGCCTGATGGTCGAGGGGGGCGGAACCCTGATCTGGGCGCTTTTTGAGCAAAGGCTCGTCGACGAACTCCAGACATTCATCGGCAACATCGTCATCGGCGGTAAGGATGCCCCCACGCCGGCGGACGGTGCCGGATTTCTCCGGGAGGCAGATTTTGCTCGACTGCGCATCATCGAGACCATTCGGCTCGATGACGGCCTACTTATACGGTGGAGCGTTGAGAAGCGATGAGAGCGGGAGGAACCTCTCCCGCCACAAAAAAGAGAACCTGAAGGTTACGGAACCTTCACAATCTCGTCCTTAACCTTGTAAGAACCTCCCGTGACGAGAGCTACGGTTATCTCGACCCGGTTCTCCCCCTGTGCGTTGTGAATAACGCGTTCGTTACCGATGACCGGCTGCATCGTCTCGGTGACGACCTCCCCGGTCGACTTGGTCACGCGGAGATCAATGCTCTTTATGAAGTCCTGACCTTTACCGCCGCGGAACGCGATATACAGATCGTTCGTAACCCGCGAGGGGTATCCGCCCGTAATCTGGAACTCAATCTCCTTTCCCGGCGGCACCGTCTGCGTCGGGCCGGGGGCGAGCGAGACCTGGGTCGTCGGCACGGGAGTTGCCGCAGCCGTCGGAGTCTCTGTCGTGGATGGCCCGGCGTCGCTGCCCGAGCCCGTGCAGGCAGCGCTGAACGAAAATGCGAGCAGAAGCACGATCAGAACAGGTAGCAACCTGAAGTTCATAAGCCATTCATGCACATCAAGATATTTTACCCTTTCGCCACGCTCCCGGCATCCCGGCGATACGATGGTATAAATACCCGGTGCGGCTGTCCGGCAAATAGAAAACTTTATAATCGCAGGAAGGAACATTCTATCTATACGCATAGAGGTGCAACAATGAACCTGCGAAGACCGAACGCGAATGAGGCGACGGGAACGAGCAACCGGTCCCGGGACGTTGTGCCCATGTCCGGCATCTGCACCCGGTGCGTCGACGGGTGCAAGGGAGCCTGCGAGATCTGGCTCGCCTCCTTCCGGGGCAGAGAAGTGCTCTACCCCGGCCCGTTCGGCGAGGTCACGGCCGGCGCGGATAAGAACTACCCGGTCGACTACTCGCATCTGAACATCCAGGGCTACGCACGGGGGGCAAAGGGGCTGCCCGAAGGCATCGAGGCCGGCCCCGACACCGCGGTATTCCACGCCGCCGATACCCGGACTGAGTATGGGTGGAACACAAAAGTCCCGATGCGGATCCCCATCTTCACCGGGGCACTCGGATCGACCGAGAGCGCCCGGGCGAACTGGGAGCACTTCGCCGTCGGGGCCGCCATAGCGGGCATCACCCTCGTCTGCGGGGAGAACGTCTGTGGCGTTGACCCGGACCTCGTGCTGGACCACAACGGCAAGGTCAGCAGGTCGCCCGAGATGGACCGCCGCATCGAGACTTACCAGAAGTTCCACGACCGGTATGGGGAACTCCTGGTGCAGTTGAACGTCGAGGACACGCGGCTTGGGACTGCCGAGTATGTCTCCGCAAAGCACAACCTGGAGACGATCGAGCTGAAGTGGGGGCAGGGCGCAAAGTGCATCGGCGGCGAGATTAAGGTCGCCAGCCTCACCCAGGCGAATCAGCTAAAAGATCGGGGTTACATCGTCCTCCCGGACCCGGGGATCCACGGCGTGCAGGCGGCCTTCCGGGAAGGCGCCTTAAAGGAGTTCGAGCGCCACTCCCGGGTAGGCTTCGTCACCCGGGAAGGCTTCCTCGAGGAGGTCGACCGCCTCCGGGACATCGGCTTTACGCGGGTCACCCTCAAGACCGGTGCCTACTCGGCCGTCGAGCTCGCTATGGCTATCCGCTACGGCGCCGAAGCGAAGATCGATCTCCTCACCATCGACGGCGCACCCGGCGGCACCGGAATGAGCCCCTGGCCGATGATGAATGAGTGGGGCATCCCGACCTTCTACATCGAGTCTCTCGCCTACCAGTTCTGCGAGCGGCTCCGGGAGCGGGGCATCCGGGTCCCGGATATCGCCATCGCGGGCGGGTTCGCCGACGAGGCGAATGTCTTCAAGGCGCTCGCCATGGGGAGCCCCTACGTCCGGGCCGTCTGTATGGGCCGCGGCCTCATGATCCCCGGCATGGTCGGCAAGAACATAGCAAAGTGGCTCGAGGCCGGCGAACTCCCAAAGACCATCTCGAAGTACGGCCGCACCCGGGAGGAGATCTTCGTCTGCTACGAGGAACTCAGGGAGAAGTACCCCGACCGGATCGACGAGATCCCGCTCGGCGCGATCGGGGTCTATACCTACGCCCAGAAGTTCAGGACGGGGCTCCAGCAGATCATGGCCGGGACCCGGAACTTCAGCCTCGGGACGGTCGCCCGGAGCGACCTGATGGCGCTGACCGAGGAGGCGGAGGCGGTCTCCGGCATACCGTATGTGATGCGGGCTTACCGTGACGCAGCTGAAGCAATCCTCGATTCGTGAGCACGGGCGATATGGGCCGGGAGCCCGGCCCCTGACCCCCCCTCTCTGTCCGGGCAGGGAAGCACCGCCGACGACCATAAGCAGTCCCAAATCCGATAGATACTAAAAATCAACGCCATCTGATAATATTCTCGACCTGCGATAATATTTAATGCAAATAGTGCATCAGGTATGCCTGATACATCATGCCTACGGATACCAGTCCGACTCTCCTTATCACCGGGGGGGCGGGATTCATCGGATCGCACATCGCTTCAGAACTGCTGCAGCATGGCTACCGGGTCCGCATCCTCGACAACCTGATACCAAGGGTGCACGGCCCCGAGCGGCAACGACCCGGTCATCTCGACCCGCGGGCCGAGCTCCTGGTCGGCGATATCCGGGACCCGCAACGCGTGCAGGAGGCCCTGGAAGGAGTCAACTCCGTCATTCACCTGGCTGCGGTCGTCGGGGAACGGTCGAGCATGTACCAGATCGAGAAGTACATGAGCGTCAACACCGCCGGGACCGCTGTCCTCCTCGAAGCCTTACTGGACCATCCGGTCGAGCGGCTCATCGTCGCCTCAAGCAGCGCCGTCTACGGGGAAGGTCTGTACTGCTCGTACAATGGCACCACCTACCCTAAGATCCGGCGCTCTCCTGGGCAGGTGGCGAAGGGGGACTGGGAGCCCCGGAGCCCGGATGGTGAGGTGATCTATCCCCTCCCCACACCGGAGACGAAGGAGGCATCACCGCTCTCGGTCTACGCCATCTCCAAGTACGACCAGGAGGAGATGTGCAGGATGATCGGTGAATCCTACGGCATCCCGACGACCATCCTCCGGCTCTTTTCCGTCTACGGCCCGCACCAGGGGTATGCCAACCCATACTCCGGCATGCTGACCGAGTATGCATCCCGCCTGCTCCAGGGTCTCCCGGTGCACCTCTTCGAGGACGGCTACCAGCAGCGCGACTTCGTGAGCGTCTACGACGTGGCACGTGCCTTCCGCCTGGCTCTTGAGTCCCCCGGAGCCCGGGGGGAGACGTTCAACATAGGGAGCGGCCGCCCCTACACGTTTTGGACCGTCACCGATCGCCTTGCGGCGATAACCCGACGGCAGGATCTCTCCCCCGAGGTCACAGGAACCAGCCGGGTCGGGGATATCCGCCACTGCATCGCGGACATCAGCCGTGCCCGGGAGGTTCTTGGCTACGAGCCGAAGGTCTCTCTCGAGGCAGGCCTGCTCGACCTGGTCGCGTGGATCGAGGCAGAGATCGCAGAGCGGCGGAAGGTCCCGGCGCCTCTCGAGGTGCCAAAACCGTCACGCCTCCCGGTCTGAAGGCCGCCCGGAGCCCAACCTTTATTTTCCCGGCGCAGTGTTGTGGCCCCAGCATGCCCCAGAACCTCCGGATACGGGAAGTAAGGCTCGGGATCGCCCTGATCGCCCTCCCCGGCGCCATCTATACCGTAAAATATGCCCTGTTCTTCGGGCAATGGCTCGTCACCTACGTGGAGTATCTCCAGCGGAATTACCCCTACCTCTTCTCACTTGCGATGCGGAGTAACCCCTTCGACGAGACGGCGTCGCCGGTTGTACGGTGAAAGGACCAGGGCACAATATATAAGCAGACAGGGCATGACACGCCTGATTACCATGAGCGAATACTCCGTGCTGATCGGCGGAAAGGCCGGGGAGGGTATCAATACAGCAGGTCTCTCCATCGCCGGCCTCTTCTCCCGCCTCGGTTACCGCATCTACATGTACTTCGATTACCCCTCGCTCATCCGGGGCGGGCACAACTTCGCCATCATCCGGGCTTCGGAGAAGAAGGTCGGGGCGCACCGCACCCCGGTCGACGTCCTCCTTGCCTTCGACCAGAAGAGCATCGAGAACCACCGGGAGCGAGTCCACGACGGCACGACCGTCATCTACGACGCCTCGCAGACGGTGCAGGCGGAAGGTTACGGCCTCCCGCTCGACCGGATCATCAAAGAAGAGAAGGCTCCCCCGATCACCGGGAACTCCGCGATGCTCGGGGCGCTTGCGCGGGTTGCAGGTATCGACCGGGCGATCTACGAGGACGTCCTCCGGGCGACCGTCCCCGCGAAGCACCTCCCGGCAAACCTCAGGGTTGCCGGGCGGGGCTACGACGCCGTCGTGGACGTCTTCACCGTCGAGCCGCTCGATCACCCAACGCTCCCTGTCCTGACGGGAAACGAGGTCACGGGGCTCGGACTCGTCTATGGCGGGCTCGAGTCCTATGTCGCCTACCCGATGACCCCGACGTCAAACCTCCTCCACTTCCTTGCCGGGCATGCTGAAGACCTCTCGATCAAGGTCCTCCACCCGGAGAACGAGATCAGCGTCATACTGATGGCCCTCGGGCTCGCCTACGCTGGTGAGAAGGCGGCGGTCGGCACATCGGGCGGCGGGTTTTGCCTGATGACCGAAGGACTCTCGCTCGCCGGGATGTCGGAGATTCCCGTGACGATCGTGATGGGACAGCGGCCGGGCCCGAGCACCGGCATGCCGACCTACACCGCTCAGAGCGACCTCCACTTCGTCCTGAACGCAGGCCAGGGAGAGTTCCCACGATTCGTCGTCGCTCCCGGCGACCTCGAAGAAGCCTACACCTGGTCGGCGACCGCCCTGATGCTCTCCTGGAAGTACCAGGTCCCCGCGATCATCCTCACCGACAAGACGCTCGCGGAAGGGGCCTACTCCTACGATATCGGGGCTGTTCCTCCGCCCCCGGACAGGGAACCCGTACTCTGGGACGGAGTTGGGGAGTATCGCCGGTATGCCCGGGGAGAGGGCGGGGTATCGCCGCTCGCGTTCCCGGGGAGGGAAGGCGCCGTCGTCAAAGTGAGCAGTTACGCCCACGACGAGGGCGGCCTCACCACGGAGAGGGCGGAGGGCGTCAGGGGGCTGCAGGAGAAGATGCTCCAGAAAGGCGAGAGCCTGAAGGCGGAGCTCGCGACCTATCCCACGGTGAAGGTCTACGGCCCTTACGACGCCGGGACGACGATCGTATGCTGGGGGTCGGAGAAGTGGGCATGCATCGAGGCTGCCGAGAGGTTTGGGGCGCGGGTCGTCCAGCCGCTCGTTCTTGCGCCGTTCCCCGTCCGACACTGGAAGGAGGCGATGATCGGGGCGGGGAGAGTCGTGTGCGTCGAGAACAACGCCACCGGACAGCTTGCCCGCCTCCTCCGGCAACAGGGTTTCGACCCCGGTCGCCCGGTCCTGAAGTACGACGGGCGGCCGTTTGCGGTCGACGAACTCGCGGCACGACTCGGGGAGGTGCTCACATGAGCCCGGAGCAGTTTGCCGGAAAGCAGGCCGGCGAGCTCATCACTCCGGCAGAGAACACCTGGTGCCCCGGGTGCGGCAACTTCGCAATCCAGCATATGATGAAGTCGGCCGTCGCCGAACTCTCGGAGGAGGAGGGGATACCGCTCGAAAACTTCGTCCTCCTCGGGGGGATCGGGTGCCACGGGAAACTGGTCGACTACTTAACCATCAACAGTTTCTACGGCATCCACGGGCGGTCGATACCGGCGGCCACCGGGATGCGCCTCGCAAACCCGGACCTGAAGATCATCTGCCACGTTGGAGACGGCGACATCTACGCCGAGGGGCTCGACCACCTCATCTTCGCGGCCAAACGGAACAGCGACATCACGGTCATCGTCCACGACAACCGGGTCTACGGGCTGACGACAGGGCAGTACACCCCCACGTCACCCTTCGGGTTTCGCGGCCGCTCCACGCCCGGCGGGATAACGGAGCATCCCTTAAACCCCCTCGAAGTGATGCTCGCAGCCGGGGCCACCCACATCGCGCGGGGCTACACGAAGAAGATCCGGCACCTCAAGGATCTCTTCAAGGAGGCGATCATGCACCGGGGGTTCTCGTTCATCGATGTCCTCCAGATCTGCGCGACCTACTTCAACCTCACCGACTACTACAACATTCACGCCTACGAGATGCAGGAGAGCGACGTCGAGACGGGCAGGTTCGAGAGCGCTCTCGGAAAGATCCGGGAGTGGGACTACGACCGGGACGCGCCGATCGCACTCGGGACGTTCTACTCGGTCGAGAAACCGATCTACGAGGAGAAGTTCCAGGCGCTCACCGCCGGGAAGCCGGACCGGAGGGCGCTCGTCCGGAAGGTGATCGAGGAGTGGCGCTGATTTCATACCTCGCCCCTGCCTTCCTGGTGAGATCTCTCATGTACCAACCAGCCGGACATTCAGGATCGTTGTAGTCTTCGGGGAGGTGAGAGCCCCCTCCCCGGCTCCTGCCCGAAGACCCCGCGGGGTCGGGATGTTTATTCAAACACATTAATATAATCCTATTTTTATATAATAAGACCCGAAAAAAGGCGTTCGGGGGCGGGCCTGCCGCGGGAGTTGCGGCAAGGAGGACTCCAACCCTGCTGCCGGACGATCCTTCGAGGTGAACGGTTCCGTGAGCATCAGAAGTGGATACCCGGGTAAAGCATGGTCTTTGAGACAAAAGAGAATCTGACAGATGAAGAGATCAGCCACGGCTTAAAACTCGTCACCAGGGACGGCCTTGCCACCCAGGCGATGGTGACGCTGACCGGCGGCATATTCCTCGTAGCCTTTGCTCTGCAACTCGGGGCATCGAATACCGTCATCGGCCTCCTCGCCGCCATCCCGCCGCTTGCCGAACTCCTCCAGATGCCCGCCATCTACCTCGTCGACCGGGCGCAAAACCGGCGGCTGGTGGTCGTCGCGGCATCGCTCGCCGCCCGCCTCTTCTGGATACCCATCATCCTGATTCCGTTCTTCCTCTCCCCGGAGCAGGGGATCATCGTTCTCATCACCTCGATAGTCCTCTACTCAGCGTTCTCGGCGGTTTCCCACTGCGGCTGGAACTCCTGGATGCGAGATCTGATACCCCAGGACCGG
>JALNXI010000204.1 GCA_023230425.1 Methanoculleus sp.
TGAACCCGGGTTCTACACCGATGACTGGGGCAACGAGACCGCCACCATCCTCTCCGGGTATGCTCCGGTCAGGGACGCGACCGGCACCGTCGTCGGGCTCGTCGGCGTCGACATGGGGTTCGTTCACTGAACGGCAGGCCATCGGTAAGAGGATAGGGGAAGAACACAGGGGCGAGCCCATGTTTCGGGAAGTCCGGGCATGAGTGCCCCTGGAGATTACGTTTTTACTCGTGAACCGGTCACCGCTCCCCGCCATTCCGCAAAGGATAACCCTCAGTGCAACGAGGACCTATTATGGACCGCACGACTTCCAGGGCGAACCGGTGCGCTGCAGGACCATCTGCACCGAAGGCGGACCGCATGGCCCTCCTCGCAGAGATTGCCGTGTTCACCCGCGATTACGCTGATATCCTTGCCCGGTACCACACCTGCACGATGGACGACCTCAACCGCATCGAGCAGGAGTGCTGGAGGCTGCACGACGAGGCGTGCAGCAGGGGCGCCTGCGGAAGCGCCGGGGAACTCGTGGAACTGGAGTACCTCATCAGCCGGGCGAAGGAGATGAAGACGAAGCGGATGGAGGGGGAGAGAGAGTCGGGGTGACCTGAGAGGTGCCGGGTTACCGCTGGTCCCCGGAGTGAGATGAGCGGACCCGGAACAGGCGGGTCCACCATGCCAGTTGCGCCCACGGCCTCGGGCGGCGGGGACGGTATCACACGCGCCGCGACGCCGGAAGAGCCCGGAGCGATGTGGGCGTGCATCCTTGCGTTCGGGAGGATGCTGGGCGCGAATTCTACGTCCCGGCTTCAAAGAACTGGGGCCGGCCGGAAAGACGGGGTGTCTACCGGCTCCTTGATTTTTTCCGCTGTACGGCCGGCGAAGCGGACATCGCCGGGTCCATTCACCCTTCCTCACCAGCGCCGCTTTCCGGAGAGGGAGCGGTCAACCCCCGGTTCTCCGATGATCGCGAGACTCTCCCTGCCTGCAGGAAGCTGAGCCGTTCTGTTGCAGCACCTCCGGAAGGCACGGTACAGCGGCAGGCAGGCCGAGAGAGAGGGAGCCGTAGCCCCTACCGGATCTTCAGGAGAATGGATGCCAGCGCGAAGAGGAGGAGGCCGTTGAGCACGACGATCCCCGCAATGACCGTGCCCGGAGCGAGGCCGGGCACGAGCATGGTTACGCCGAAGGTGATCGATACGACATTCAGCACCGTCTGGGTGGCCAGCAGCTGCTTGAGGAGGGGGGGAAGGGCAACGGACTCGGCCGGGGGGTTCCTGAGATCGTGCAGCACCGGGAAAAACCGCTTCGTCAGGAGGACCGCCCCGCCGGCGCGAAGTTCCCATCAAGACGCCTGAAGACCTCCTTGCCGTATTCCCGACCGCCTCGACATTTACTTCAGGCTCTCGCAGGCGATACCGTCCTCGTCGGCGTCAAGTTTGTGAACGTCGCCAGGCCCTTTCGACCGGCAGTAGTCATAGCATGCTTGCGCTTCGCGTTGCGTCTTGAAGTCGCCACAGTTGTAGCGGTCACCCGAGCAACTGCATACTTCGCAGGACGTCGGCGCCTGCTGCCGTTGGATTATACCCATGCCGTCGAGGCCGGGGTGTCAGGGCCGGCGGTCACACTCCCCCGTCCTCCTGCACGGGCGCGTCGAGGAACTCTCCGATCATCGAGAGCAGCCAGTCGGTGCGGTCCACGAGCGTGACGTGGGTCGTGCCGGGGAGGACCGCGAGCCGGGAGGCCGGGAGCCCGGCGATATCCCCCGGCACGCCGCCGCCGAGCAGCCGGAACATCTCCACCGCGTGTTCGGGGCGGACGACGTCGGAGTCGCCGATGATAACGAGCGTGGGCGCCCGGATCGACAGGATCTCCTCAGGCGTCCAGCCCCGGAACTCCCGGTCCAGCTGCTTCACCTTCTCGATAAGCCTGGGCCAGTCATCCGGATTCGGTGCTGTCCGGGCGTAATCTTCTGCGAAAGGGGTTCCGGCCAGGTCCTCGGGTTTCAGGTTCTCTTCCCCCTCGTACATCTCGGGGTAGGCCCCTTCTCTCGTGTATCCCGGCGAGGCGAGGACGAGTTTGTGCACGAGTTCGGGGTGCCGGACGGCGATCTCGAGGGCGATGGCGGCCCCCATGCTGTAGCCGAAGACGTCGGCTTCTTTGACCCCGATCTGCCGGAGGAGTTCGACGGTATCCTTTCCCATCCCCTCGTAGGTCAGCGGGCGGTTGATATCGGCGGTACGGCCGTGGGCCTGCTGGTTCGCGGCCAGGGACGGCAGCATCCTGCCGAACGAGCCCTCGATCGTCGTGAGGGCACCGTGGAGGAGCACCAGCGGTCGGCCGGTGCCGTGGATCTCGTAATACATCGAGAGCCCGTTCACGGGCGCGTAGCGGCCCGGGGCCGCAGGTGCAATCTCGTTTGTTACCATGATCATTTCTCCTTCTGGTTTGTAGAGGGGCCGGGAACGCCGTTGTCGTGCAGGAACTCCACGATCCCCTGCCCGACTTCTTCGTCATGCCCGAGGAGCATGTGACCGCCCCCCGGTATGGCAAGGAGGCGAGCGCCCGGGATCCTCCGCTCAAGGGCACGGGCATTCTCGTGGAGCGCCAGCGGATCGTCCACGGCGCTGACCACCAGCGTGGGAGCCCTAATGCTGCCGAACGGGTAGTCGCTCTCCGAGGCGTTGAGCAGTCCGGGGGTTGAGACGTAGATGTCAAAAGAACTTCCGTCGACCCGGGCGCTGACCGGCAGGAGGCTTGAAAGCAGCATCCTGACCTCGGCCTTATCTTCTGAGGTGAGTCGCTTTCCCCGGGGCACACCGGCCCATGCTCCTCCCACGGTCGACTGGAAACAGGTGATCGTCGCCCAGTAGATGAAGTTGTTCTTGAAGAAGATGGTGAAGATGGGTTTTGGCATGACCGGGCCCTTTCCCGGGGCAACGGGCTCGACAAGGACGAGAGCCGAGAGACGCCCCGGGTGGCGCAGGGCAAACTGGATCGCCGATGCGGAGCCTGCCGAGTAGCCGACGACGGCAGCCTGCTCAATAGCGAGGGAGTCGAGCAGAGAGGCAAAGGCATCCGCCTGCATGGCGACGCTCGCCTCCGGCGGCATGGGCGAGCCGAGGTAGCCGAACCTTGAGGGCGCGATGACCTGGAACCGCGGGTCGATGGTCCGGCCGGCGAGCATCAGTCCCTGGTCGAACCCGCCCGCGTTGCCGTGGACGACCAGCACCGGATACCCGGATCCCACCCGGGCGTATTCGATCGGTCCGCAGTCCGTCCGGACCACCCGGCTCCCCGGGCTCTCGATACGCTCCCGGGCGGCACGCATATCACTTAGGTAGCGCACCGTGACCGCCACCCCCGCGACGGCGATACCGAGCAGGATGAGAACGATCAGGACGTCAGCCATAGGAAATAACCCTCCTGCCGGTCACGGGCTCCGCGGCACGCCGGGACTCCGGTTTTTCGGCGTCGGTTTATCCCCTCGAGAGCTCCTTCAGGAGGTCGGCGAACCGGTCCATGGTCTCGTTCATCCCTCCTTCCATGCCTGACTGAAGCGTCCCGTCGCGGTCTTCCACCGTCTGGTAAACCACCCTGTCCGTCACCTTCGTCCTGCCGTTCAGGTCTTCCAGGGTGACGGTCTCGAGCGCCACGTGGCCCGGCATGGGCTCGAACTCGAAGGTGTAGATGAGCCGCTCGGGCGGCGTAACGTCGTGATACACCCCGTGAAACCCGTACTCGTTGCCCCCGGCATCGCGCTGGAGGTAGCGCCAGGTGCCGCCGGGCCTCGCATCCATCTCCTCGACCATGGTCGTGTAACTCCGTGGCCCCCACCACCGGGGCACCAGATCCGGGTCCGTGTATGCCCGGAATACGAGTTCACGCGGGGCATCGAAGATCCGCGTGATGACGAGCTCCTGCTTTCCCGGTTCAGCGGTAAGGTGCGTCTTCGCTGCTCCTCCCAGGACTTCTGCGAGCTTGTCGAGGGACTCGTTCCAGCCAGCCTCGGCCATATCAAGCGTCTCGCCTGCCGGGATGCCGGCCTCCCGCAGGGTCACCTTCGTCCCGCCGCCGTGCTCCTCAAACGTCACCGTCACCAGCAGCTCCCGCGGCCAGTCTGCGCTCATCCCATAGGTTGAGGCCGGGACCACGTTGCCTTCCGCGTCCGCGAACGAATCGGTGAAGACAAGCCGCTCCATCGGGACGATCTCGCGGTAAACGCCCGTGCTCCAGAAGTCCCGGCCTTCGGGCGAGCGCATGGCATACAGGTACCTCCCTCCCTCGCGGAGTTCGACT
>JALNXI010000009.1 GCA_023230425.1 Methanoculleus sp.
CCCCGTCCCTCAGGGGGGACGGGGTGGGGGGACGAGCGTATCGCCCAGGGCGATAGCCACCACGGTCCAGTCCCCGGGATGAGCCCGGGGACGATCCGGGGCAGGCGCCCCCCCATCGGGGGATGAGGGCCAAAACGGGGTTTCAACAGCGCCCTTCTTTCGGGTTTGCCCTGTGGGAGCACGCGCTCCGCGGGTCCCGGCCGGGCGGGACGCGGCCCTCTTGCAAATCGATCTTTTGATGCAGGCCCATGCGATCGTGACTGGCGGCCCTGACGGGGCTCCCCGGGTAAAATCCATCTTGCGGGGAATAGTGATTTACCGCAATCTTGATATTCTTCGTTATTCAATTCTTTATTCGATGGAAAATGCACTCTTCTCAGAATGGCTGGATCGCTTCAGCGGTTACCTCCGGATGCGGAACTACTCGCCCCGGACCATCAAAAAATACGGGCAGACCATTCAACGCTTCGCCCGGTACGCCTGGTTCCGGCAGCACCCGGACACGGACAGGGTTCCGTTTGATGAAGTGACATTCTCGGATGCCCCTCTGGATGCGGATGTCAATGTCTCTGCTGCCCTCGTCACCGATTTCTTCTCCGCCCTCTCGGAGGGGCGGGACTATAAGCCGAAGACTCTTCACCGGATGATATCGACGCTCTCCTCGTTCTACCGCTACCTCTACACGCAGGGAGTCGTGGTCGCGAACCCCATGCTCGGTGTGGAGCGGCCCCGGATCAAAAACCAGGAACTGAAATACCTCAAACACAGCCAGGTGATCCGCCTGCTCAAAACAGTTCCGGAGGGGCGGGACCGGTTGATCGTCCGCCTGATATACGCCACAGGCGTCCGTGTTTCGGAACTTTGCGCGATAAACGTCGAAGACATCGATTTCGAGGAGCAGACGATCCGGGTGAAGGGGAAGGGCGATAAGATACGAACCGTTTTCGTCGACGAGGAGACGCTTGAAGAGATCGACCGGTTCATCGGCAACACGATCGAGGGCCCGCTCTTTCTGGGTCAGCAGGGCAATCACATCTCCCCGCGGACCGTCCAGCACCTCTTCAGGCAATACGCTCCGCCCGGGATCACGCCGCATAAAATCCGGCATTCGTACGCGAGCGAGCTCTATCGGCGGTCAAAGAACCTCCGTGTCGTGCAGGAGAACCTGGGTCACTCTTCCATCAAGACGACCGAGATCTATCTGCATACTGACATCGAGGAGCGCAGAAGCGTCTACCGGCAGTATTTCCCGCTCTCAAACGGGAAGAGGGAGGAGTGAACCTGTCTGGTCGGGCGGTGCCGATAAACTGCCGGATGCTATATGAGTTGGGTACGACAATGAGACTCCTCTGAGTTGCCGGGCGTTGTCTTATGAGCCGGGGGCGCTCCGTGCTTTGTTGTCGGGGTATTCCCGTGCCTCGATCCCCTTCTTCCCCGCTCCCTTCGGCAACGCTCAAATCACTGGAGTGCCTATCGTATCGGTATGCGCTACATCGTCACTGGCGGGGCGGGATTCATCGGGTCCAACCTCGCCGAGCGGCTGGCACGCGACCATGACGTCGTGATCATCGACGACCTCGCCACCGGGCGGCGTGAGAACATCGAGCACCTCGTCAACCATCCCCGGGTGACGTTCATCGAAGGGAGCATCACCGACCTCGCCCTGCTCACCGATGCCTGTGCCGGGGCTGACGGTATCTTCCATCAGGCGGCCATCGCCTCGGTTCCCCGCTCCGTGGAAAAACCCCTGGAGACGAACGCGGTGAACGTGGGCGGAACCGTGAACGTCCTCTGGGCCGCAAAGGAGTGCGGCGTTCCGGCGGTTGTGGCGGCTTCCACCTCGGCGATCTACGGCGACGACCCGGCCTTCCCCAAACACGAGGCGATGGTGCCGACACCGCTCTCCCCCTATGCTGTCTCGAAACTCGCGGGCGAGTACTATGGGAAGGTCTTTTCGGACCTCTACGGCATCCGGACGGTCTTCCTCCGCTACTTCAACGTCTTCGGTCCCCGGCAGGACCCGAACTCCGAGTATGCGGCGGTGATCCCGAAGTTCATCACCCGGCTGCTTGCCGGGAAGCCGCCGATCATCTACGGTGACGGAGAACAGACCCGGGACTTCATCTTCGTCGCCGACGTGGTGCGGGCGAACATCCAGGCGATGGAGAGCGGTGCCTCCGGCGTCTTCAACATCGCCGGGGGTCGCCGGGTCAGTCTCAACGAACTCGCTACAGATCTCTCGGAGATAACCGGCATGCACGCCCGGCCGCTCTACGAACCCCTAAGGCCGGGGGATGTCCGTGACTCGCTCGCCGATATATCACGGGCCAGAGATGCCTTCGGTTTTTCTCCACGTTACTCGGTCGATGAGGGGCTCCGCGAGACTGTGGCGTGGTTCCGGGACGGCGGCCGTCCGTAACCGCTCTCCCCGGGTTGGGGGCCGGCCCCGGGGCACCCTGCCGAGCGTCTCGGCCCGCCTCACTCCAGGGCCCGATAGATGTAGGAACCTATATATCGTCACTCCGCAGTATGGGGTGCGAGGTGCCAACGTATGCCCCAATTTATTACACCGGAGATACCCCGGAAGGGTGATGACAGAGACCCGTTACGGGCGTACAACGACGTAATAGCGGAGGACCGGCACGATCCTGCAGCCCTGAACAACAAGGGTGTGGCGTTCGAGCGGCAGGGCCGCTACGAGGAAGCGCTGGCCGCGTTCAGTGCGGCGCTCCTCTATGACGACGATGACGTCTACGCCTGGAACAACCGTGCAGTGATCCTCGCCCGGCTCGGCCGCCCCCAGGAAGCGGTGCTCGCGTGCAGGCAGGCGCTCGCGGTCGACCGGTCGTGCATCTTCGCCTGGGTCACCTACGGCATGGTGCTCGGCAGGATTGGAAGATATCGGGATGCTGAATCGGCTCTTGCGGTCGCAGAAGACCTCGACCCGCAGGCCCGGGCGCTCTACCCCGGGAACTCGACGATGACCCGGGCGTGAGTGGAAACATCATCTTTTTTGGACCGCGATGAGGCAGCCGACAGGCCTCCCTTCCCGATGCCGTGATGAGGGTTGATGCATCGCCGGGCGCTATATGGGCGGTTGCCCCGGGGTCCGGGAGGTCGATAGTCTTCTTAAGCGCTGATCCTGTACGTATCGCTCCCTGCCAGCCCGGATCGGCTCGTTCGTATCGTCAGGCCGCCGGGTTCGTTCGGACCCCCTGGAAACCCTACACTTTTATCTTCCTTATCGCAATAGAGTATTACAATCGAGTGCCCTCCGGCACGGAGTCATCTCATGAAGACGCTCATTCTTGCAGGCGGGAGCGGCACCCGCCTCTTCCCGCTCTCAAGGGAACACTATCCGAAACAGTTCATCCCGCTGGTCGACGACGAATCCCTCTTCCAGAAGACGGTGAAGAGAGCGCTCCTCTTCTCCTCCCCGCAGGAGATCGCCATCGTCACCAACACGGAGCACAGGTTCCTGGTCCGGGACCAGCTTGCCGCCGTCGGGTGCGATTCAAGGGTCCTCGTGGAGCCGGTAGGCAAAAACACCCTGCCGGCGATCTACTACGGCGTCAGGGAGGTTGCCGGGGGGGACGGGCCGCAGACGGTCGCGGTGCTGCCCTCCGACCACCTGATCACCGCGACCGGGCCGTTCCATGAGGCCTTCCGCCGGGCGGAGCGGCTCACAAAGGATTACCTGGTAGTCTTCGGGGTGTGGCCGACATCGCCCCACACCGGCTACGGCTACATTCGCCCGGGCGAGCCTCTCCGGGACGGTTCGCTCGTGGACGCCTTTGTGGAGAAGCCTGACCTTGCGACCGCTGGGAGGTACGTCGCCGACGGCTACCTCTGGAATTCCGGCATGTTCTGCTTTGATGCCGATCTCTTCCTTGCCGAGTGCGATGCGTGCGCGCCGGACGTGGTCCGGGCGTTCGAGCACCCCCTCGAGGAGGCATACAGCGCAGTCCCCTCCCTCTCCATCGACTACGGGATCATGGAGAAGACCCGGCGGGCTGCAGTCGTGCCTCTTGAAGCCGACTGGAACGATGTGGGGAACTTCGACGCGCTCTACGCCGCCCTGCCGAAGAACGGGGACGCGAACGCCGTCAGGGGCGAGCATATAGGTATCGACTCGTCCAGGAACCTGATCATCGCCGACCGGTTGATCGCCACCGTCGGGGTTCACGACCTTGCTATCGTTGAGACGAAGGACGCGATTCTGGTCGCCGCCCGGGACGAGGCCCAGCGGGTGGGTGAGATCGCAAAAGCCCTCCGCGAGAAGGGTGACTCCCGTGCGCTCTTCCACACGCAAGTCCACCGGCCCTGGGGCTCCTATACGAACCTCGAAGAGGGGCAGTCCTACAAGATCAAGCGGGTCACCGTCCCCCCGAAACGCCGCCTCTCCCTCCAGATGCACCACCACCGCTCCGAGCACTGGGTGGTCGTCACCGGGTGCGCCGAGGTGACGATCGCCGACGCGACCTACCTCCTCCGGAACGGCGAGTCCACCTTCGTCCCGGCGGGAACGGTCCACCGGCTCGCGAACCCAGGCCTCCTCCCGCTCGAACTGATCGAGGTGCAGATCGGGGAGTACACCGGCGAGGACGACATCGTGCGGTTCGAGGACGACTTCGATCGGACGTGAGCGCTGGGAATCCCGGTAGCCCCCCTCTGGCTCTCCGTTTACCCAGGACCAAACCGATATAATCCCGGGATGCATAGAATATAAGGGCTGGTACCTATGGTTTCCGGCGGTCCTGGTCTGTTTCTGTCACCCCCGTAGTGTAGTGGTCAATCATGCAGGACTTTGGATCCGGCGACGGCGGTTCGAATCCGCCCGGGGGTATGAAAACTTCATGTTCACTACCCACGGCATAGGTTTTAAAAGCACTGTTCATCACGCTTTTCTGTGAGTTCCAGTCATGTTTCTGAAGCCGAGAAGTCAATTAAATTCGCTCTCGCAGATGGACGTCTCTCAAAAACTGATGCCGATATAATACGTGAATTCCTCGCTGATGCCCGGGCGGTAAATGGCATCTCAGAAGATGGAGGATGGCGTGTGCAGTGGATTGGTACGACGAACAGGGGCACAGACCCCCTGGGAGGTAGTGAAAACCATCTGAAGGTATCCCGTCATCGACGATCTCAACGAGGCCCTACAGGCGCATGGCATCGACGCTCGCCACATCGCTCGTCCGGGGCCGACTACCTTCCGCGCATGGACTGCGGATGGCCGATACCTCCGGTGGGACGCCTCGGCGCCCGAGCAGACCCGGCCGGAGGCGGTGCCGGCATGAGACCCAACCTCTCCAAGCGGGTGACGTCCGACGACTGCAAAGGTTGCGGTCGCTGCTGCGAGGTGTTCGAGATCTGATATCCTCCCGCTGACGGCTCCCTCCATACCCCGATATCGTCCGGTCGGAGTTCCAGCGGTTCAAACTGCTCGTGGGCATAGGCAGCCGCATCTCCACTCACGACGACGAACACGGGACGTGGCTGTTCAACACCCCGTGCAAGCACCTGCGCGATCTACGACAGCCCAGATCGGCCCTTGATGTGCCGGCACTTCCCCTACGAGGACTCAACAGTAGATGACTGCCCACAACTGAAGGGAGGAAGCACATGACGGACAGCAGGAAGACCCAGACGTTGCGGCACTACTCCACAACATGCTACATTTGCGGGGGTAAAGGGGTGCTGCCAAGAGATCACAATATTCTATCCCGGCGACCGGGAGAGCCCATGTTATCCTCAGGAATTCAAAAAGGGCAGAAGATGCCCTCCTCTCAGTGTCGAAGAATGGCGCGAGATTGGAGAGCAATTCGAACGGTGCATCACATCTACCGATTCCCTTATTGCGGCATTATCGGGGAGGGTGCCGGCGAGTTTGATTGATGAGGGAATCCGCTACCGGATGGATCTTCTCAAATCCCAGATGAAGTTAGAGCCTGCTGCCGACAGACACCTCGGATTCGGATCATGGGGTGTGTTGTATCCTAAGGGAAAATCTGGAGAGTGACACATGAGCAGACTGAATACGATATGGAATGTTTAGTTATATAATCGACGCCCAAAAAAACGCCTGGCGTCGCCCTCAGGCACATCGCCCGCCCGGCGCCGAACGCCCTCCGCGCATGGACCGCGGACGGCTGATACCTCCGGTGGGACTCTCCTTCCCCAAATCTTTATGCCTTATGGCAACCTATGGGTAGTTATGGCAACGACGATCCAACTCCAACCCGAGACCAAGTCCCGCTTGGATACCCTGAAAACACACCCCCGGGAGAGTTACGACGAGACGCTCAACCGCATCATGGACGCGTTCTTCGATCCGGAGCCGTTGAGCGAAGAAACGCTGCAGGAGATCGAAGAAAGCATCGCAGACATGCGGGCCGGTATCCGGGGTCGCCCCTTTGAAGATTATGTGCGGGAACGGGGCCTTTGATGGCCTGGCAACTCCTCCTCATGCCAAGGGCTGAGCGAAAACTCGATAAAATCCCGGACTCTGATGCCAAACGAATCAAGGACGAGCTCTGCGCCCTGGCAGACGAGCCGTACCCTCGCCTGTACGCCAAAAAACTGAAAGGACACCAGAACAGTCCGTTGCACTCTTTTCGTGTGGGGCAGTACCGGATCATTCTTGTGTTCGAGGACAATGTGATGATTATTACCGTGATCGATATCGGAAACCGGAGTAAAGTCTATCGGAAATATTGATGTGTCGCGAAAACTGCGAAACTGATAAGTCAATCCCAACTCATTAGCTGGCACGCGACACAGCACCAGCTGACCGGGACGAACGATCGCTTTCGGCGCTGGCTCTCTTTTGCATATCTGCGCGGTATACCGGGGGTACCGAACTTAAAGTTCTGATATTCGCCCGGGGGTATGCGAGTGTCGTATACAGTATCTCTACCGGTAGGGGCGGGGGAGACCTCCTCGAAACTCTCCGAGTTTCTCATGCTCCCTTCGGTCGCACTCCCCGGCCCTGCAACTCCCCCGGGTTCCACACAATTCTTAAGGCCCTCCTCCCAGATCATGAGTAACAATGGAAAGCGCCGCCCTAGCAATTGAGATCCAGATGAGCCTCCTCCTCTTCCTCGCACTCGCCGGCTACCTTGTGGCATCCCGAATCAACCAGTCGGCGACGATCGGGGCCATTCTCGTGGGGGTGCTGGTCGGGCCGAGCGTGCTCGGCCTGATCACCTACACGGACTTTGTCCAGAGTCTGGCCCACCTGGGTGCGATCATCCTCCTCTTCGTCATCGGATTCGAGTTTAACGTAAGGGATATCATTGATGTGCGTTACGGTGTCATCGCGTTACTCGGCGTGGTCATACCGTGGATAGGTGGCTATGCCACCACCGTCCTCTTCGGGTTCGACTTCGCGAGCGCAGTCTTCGTCGGCACAGCGCTGACCGCGACGAGTATCGCTATCACCGCAAACGTCCTCAAAGAGATCGGCGTGCTCCAGACCGGGGCCGCGAAGGCAATCATCGGCGCCGCGGTCATCGACGACGTTCTCTCCCTCCTGGTGCTTGCTGTCGCCACCGACCTGGTGGTGACCGGGGATGTCTCGGTGGTATCGGTCGGCGTGATGCTTGCCAAGGCCGTGGGCTTCATCGTCATCGCCGGTGCTGTCGGGTATTTCGGCATACGAAAGTTCATCCAGCGGATGGACGCAACACCTCTGGCGCGGAAGTATCCCGAGTTCGTCTTCATCTTCGCCATGATGATGGCGTTCCTCTACGCGATGCTCGCCGATCTCGTGGGGCTGTCGGGGATCATCGGCGCGTTCATCGCCGGGGTTGCCTTCGCCGGCGTCGAGCTCCAGCAGAGCAAGGGTGTCAAGGAGGGCGCCGAGTATTTCCAGATCATATTCGCCTCTATCTTCTTCGTATCGCTCGGGATCCTCGCGGATGTCCGTGCACTCACGCCCGACATGGTTCTCTTCCTCCTGGTGCTGACTCTCGTTGCCATCATCACCAAGGTCGTCGGGTGCGGCCTGCCGGCCCGGATGATGGGGATGTGCCGGGAAGACTCCCTCATCATCGGGTTCGGGATGGCGCCGCGGGGCGAGGTGGCGATGATCGTCGCGCTGATAGGGCTGAATTCAGGGCTTATCGGTCAGGGAGTCTTTGTGGTGGTCGTTCTGATGAGCCTGCTGACCACCATCATCACACCGATTGTCTACCGAAACTGGTTCTTCAAGGGCGCGTACTGCGCCACGGAGTAAACCGGGCCGGTCGCCGGAGCGGGGCGCGAGAAGAAACTGGAGGGAGGAGGTTAGGAAGGCGCCCGCCTGAACGCGCCCCCTATTTCTCTTTTGATAATCGCAGGGCTGGGGGCGGCACGCCTGCTCCCGGCAGGAAAAATAGAGGCGGGATTGCAGTCCCGGATCACCAGACTTCTGGAAACGCCATGTTGGTATAGATATCCTCGAGGCGTGCCTTGTGCCCCCGCTCCATCGAGGCGAGGCTCTCGAATAACTCGATCTGCTCTGGATCCACGCTCAGTCCTGCAAGTTGGGTGTACATCTGCATTGCGTCGAGTTCTTTCCGGATAGCGATAACGAGGCCGTCGAGCGGTTTTAAGTCGGCCGAGAGCGGGGGGGTCGCGAGGGCGTCGGCGACCTTGTAGTCCCGCTTCGTGTTGAACCCGAGTTTTGCAGGTTCTTTCAGGAGAAGGCCCTCAAGAGTCTTTCTGTGTTTGCTCTCCTCACCGGCAAGCTCGTTGAAGAGGTCTTTTAAACTCTCATCCGTGACCTTCTCCCTGACCGTGCGATAGAAGGTGTAGGACTCAATCTCTCTCTCGATGGCGTTCGATATAATAGAGCGGTACTCTTCGGTATCCATGACTTCATGCACCGGTGGGCAGTAGTCTCCGGAGGCTTTAATCTTTTGGGGCGGCCCGTTGTATCGCGCCGCTATGGGGGTGGGAGCCGGATGATACCTGCCTTGAAACGTCACGCTGGGGAGATGAGTCCGGACTGAGTGGGTGCTGAGATAACGGAAGATAAGGAGGCCTTGCCCCAAAGGCAATGCCCGGGCTACGAAAAAAGGGTGGTTAGATGAACCGGGGCTTCTGGGAGAGGAGCCGTGGGGTGTAGAGCGGACGGAAGGGTTTTCCGGCGGTCTCCATCTTCACCGCCTGGATGAGCTCGTCCTCGCTCATAACCTCCTTGTAAGGCTTCTTCTTCTCCGAGAGTTTCCGGATGGTGACCGTGAGCCTGCCGGTCTCGGCCTCCTGGTCGCCGATCACCGCGACGTAGGGCGCCCAGTCCATCCCTGCCTCGCGGACCTTCTTGTTCACGCTCTCTTCCCGGTCGTCGACGTCCGCCCGGATGCAGGCAGCGTTCAGGCGGGCACCAATCTCCTCGGCGAAGCAGACATGCCGCTCCGCCACCGGGACCAGCCTGACCTGCGTCGGGGCGAGCCAGGTCGGGAACGAGGGGACCTCCTGGACCCCGGTCTTCTCGAGCAGCGCGCAGATCACCCGCTCGATCGAGCCCGTCGGCGAGCAGTGGAGAATCGGGGGATGGACCTCCATTCCCTCAGGGGTGTAATACTTGATATCGAACCGGTCTGCGCTCTCGACGTCGATCTGGACCGTCGGGTTCTCGATTGGCCTGCCCTGTGCATCGATCGCCGCGAGGTCTGCTTTAGCGATCCAGTAGTGTGTCCGCTCCGAGAGGACCTCGATCAGCATCGGCACACCTGACTTCGCGACGATCCCCTTCACCCAGAGTTCATACTGGTCAAAGAAGTCCCGCGTGCACCGGAAGACCCCCACGAGCGGGGTCTCGAGGTCCTCGCCGCTCTTCCAGCCTATCGCGAGCTGCTCCTCGAAGGCCGCAAGTGCGCCGTCCGCGTCCCGGCAGAGGGTGTGCATATCGGGCATCGTGAAGGCGCGGAGCCGCTTGAGTCCGATCACTTCCCCCTTCTGCTCGTGCCGGAACGAGTAGGTCGAGAGCTCGTAGAGCTTCATCGGGAGGGTGTTCGGTGAGATATGCATATCGTGCATGATGGAGAACATGCCGAAACACGCCGCGAACCGGAGCATCATATCGCGGTTGCCGCTCTTGAACCGGTACTGCCGTTCCCCGAACTTGGCAGCGTGCTCCGCGATCGCCTGGTCACCGAGGTCGTACATCACCGGGGTCTCTACCGGCATGCCGCCGTACTCGAGCACCCGTGCAAGGACGTAGTCGGCGAGGAGGTCCCGGATCAGCTTGCCCCGGGGCATCCAGCGGAGGTTCCCGACGTCCGAGCGCGGCTCGTACTCCACGAGTTCCTTGGCCCGCATCAGGTCCACGTGGACCGGCTCGACCCCTTCCGGCCCCGGATACCCGAGTTCCTTCCGGATCAAGGAGGCGAGGGGTGTGTTCTCCTCCGCGTAGATGGCCGCATCTTTGCGTTCCCCTTCGGGAGTGAAGACGAAGAATTCATGCTGGATCTCTTTCTTCGGGGCGGCCGCTGCTTCGCCGGGCACGATCGTCCGAGAGAGTTCCGAGAGCGGGTGGCCTTTGCAGGAGAGCGAGAAGGCCTTGTACCAGCCGAACGGGGCCCGTTTCACAACAAAGTCGCCCTCCCCGGCAACGGTCTCCTCGATACCCCGGAGAGCGCTCACCGCCGCTTCCGGCGATGCAAGGTCGGAGGAGAGGTGGGCATAGGGGTAGATCATGATATTGGTAGTGCCGAGCTGCCGGGCAGTGGTGATGATCTCGTCCGCCGCCTGCCTGACGGCATCCCCGATATTCTCCTCATCGACAGACTCAACCGCGCAGAAGACGGCAAGCGCCTCATCGAGGGCGTCTTTTGGAACGACGTCCTCTTCGGCGACCTTCGTCTTCTTCCGGGCCTCGTATTCGATATGATCTGAGTGGATTAGAAGAAGTCGCATTGTTATCCCCAGTTGAATCGTTCAATATCTGTTTTCCTGCTATATAGTGCATAACGCTGGAGAGGCGGGAGCACATGACGTCCCGCCCGCCCCCTCAGCGCCGGGAGGCGGAATGCGCGAGTTTGCCGGACTCACGGTGGTATACATCACGCGCGGCGCGCATTCTCGTGGTAGCGGGAGAGGGTCGCCTGCTGCTGGTCCATGTACTTCGCATCCCTCTTCATGTTGTACGGGCGCGCGGCGCGATCCGTGCGGTAGAAGACTAACTGCCCGATCGGCATCCCCGCATAGACCCGGACCGGCCGGGAGTTCACGTTGCACATCTCGAGCGTGATCGTCCCCCGGAACCCTGCGTCGATCCAGCCCCCCGTCTGGTGGAGCTCGATCCCCAGGCGGGCGATGCTGCTCTTCCCCTCGATGCTTGCCACGACGTCATCGGGGAGTTCGATCGTCTCCAGGGTCTCGGCGAGGAGGAACTGCCCTGGAGCAAGGACGACAGAGTCGCCCACCATCTCCTCAACGTTCGAGCAGACGCTATCCTTCTCGTAAGGGTCGATCACGGTCTCCCCCGGGACATACCAGACGAAGTGCGAACCGAGCCTGATATCCAGGGAATTGGGCTGGATCAAGCCGGGATCATAAGGTTCCACCCGGATATACCCGCGCCTGATGCGATCTTCTATCTGCCAGTCGACAAGAATCATGCTCCTAGATCTCTCCTTTAAGCCGGTTTATTCTTTGTTGTTTTCGAGATGCCACTCCGTCCGGCGCATCAGCCCGTGAAGTGTGCTCACCTCGCGGATGGTCAGTTTCGTTCGGCCGAGCACCCGGCGGAGGATGATCATCGTGTTCTCCCGCTTGAAGTCCGGGTGGTCTATCCGGTCGAGGAACGCACCGAAGTGCCGGTAGAGCGAATCCATCTCCACCGGCCCCGCGAGGGGATAGGTCCCGCGGGGCAGGTCCGCAAGTTCGTAGCAGAGGATGCCCACCGCGTGGGAGAGGTTCAGGATAGGATACACATTCGATGTCGGGATGGTGCAGATCAGATTTGCCCGCTTCAGTTCCTCGTTTGCAAGGCCCCAGTTCTCCCGCCCGAAGAGGACCGCGACCGTCCCGTCGATATCGGCGACGGCCTCCCGGACCTCCGCCGGCGCGTAGTAGGGCATCCGCATCGGGGTGCAGACCGACTTGCTCACCTCGCCGGTCGTCGCGACAACGAAGTCAAACTCGCGGTAGACCTCGTTGACTGTCATCCGGCGAGCCCCCTCCAGGACATCCCGGGCATGAGAGGCGCGCATCACGGCATCGTTGCCGAGCGGGCAGGGGTTGACCAGCACCAGCCGGGTAAACCCGAAGTTCTTCATCACCCGGGCGGCAAACCCGACGTTCCCCTCGTAGAGGGGTTCAACCAGGACGATAGAGACCTCAGGCATGCCTCACTGTACCGCCCGGACCGTCGCCCGGAGCACATCAATCCCTTCCTCGTAGACTGCGTTACCTACAACGATTGTGTCGGCAATGCGGCCCATCTCCGCCGCCTGCTCCGCCGAGCGGATCCCGCCGCCGTAGTAGAGGGTGGCATCCTCGATTGCTTCGGCTGCTGCCTGCACGATTCCTGGATCTCCGTAGGTCCCGCTGTACTCGATGTAGACGATTGGGAACCCAAAGTAACGGTCCGCCACCTCCACGAACGCGGCCACATCCTCCTTCGTGAGGGTGCAGTCCGCCCCTGTCACCCGCCCGACGGCGGAGTTCGGGTTGAGGACGATGTAGGCCTCAGGCACCACCAACTCCCAGTTAACGCTGCTCGCGTGGCGAAGCCAGGCGTAGTGCTTCCCGACGATCCAGCGGACGTCATTCGTGTTCATCACGCTCGGCACGAAGAGGTGGTCGATCGCCCCGTCGAATATGGCGCAGTCGGGGCTCGCCGGCTCCACTACCAGCGGCAGTCCGTAGGCAGAGACCAGATCCAGGAGTTCGCGGAGGTTCTCCCGCGTCACGTTCAGGGTGCCCGAGAGCATCAGGGCATCGGTCCCGCTCGTCACGATCTCCTCGACAACGCCCGGCGGTAGGTGTTTGTCGGGGTCCAGTTTCGTCACGTGTGCCCAGGTCTTCCAGTTCGCGTGCATAAGTGTCACTTCAGATGGCTGATGTAGTCGTAGAGTCTGGCCTTTGCTATGCCGGAGATGGAGGAGACCTCCTCAGGGTCGGCCTCGCGAAGCGTTGCGGCGTCGTAGATACCTGCAAGGTAGAGCCTCTCCACGGTCGCCTCCCCGATACCCGGAACCTCCAGGAGTTCTCTTCGCCCACGTTCGAGCGCCACCTTGGAGACTTTTGCCGGGGTGGAGCGCCCGAGGTGCCTGCAGACCATATCTACATGTTTATGTACGGTCTCCGGATTAATGCCGGTTTTGCTTGAGAGGTAGGGAATGGGGAGGTAGCAGAGGTCGTCAGGACTCGCGACGCCTCCGGCCTGATACTTCTTCAGGCTGACCGCGGGGATCCCGGCCTCCCGGAGAAGGCGCTCGTTGCAGAGTCCCCGGGCTGCCGCGAGGAGTTCGCTCGCCCCGGCCTCGCCGATGCCGGCCTTTTTCAGGGCGGCGGGATCCGCCCGGGAGAGTGCGTGGATATCCCCGATCCCCTGTTCGAGGAGACTTCTCGTGATCTTCGCGTGGCTTCGGCCCTTCCTCGGTGGGACGATCTTGCGGACGAACTTCCTGAGTTCTGAGCGGCGCCGGAGAACCTCCAGCGCGTCTTCTGCCTCACGGATGAGCCGCCCGGCCCCTTCGGCGTCGACACCGGCGATCACTGCGAGATCCCCGGGCTGCATGCCCGCGATCTCGGAGACCGTGTATCTATGGTGCTCATGCAGATGCCGCACAAGGTCGTCGGTCATCGAGGGCATCATCCGGAGTGCCTCGACGTTCGAGGCGATATGGCTGCAGAGCGGACAGCCTATCGTCCAGGGCGGGGAGCCCTTCCGGATCAGGCGGACGTGGGAGAGCCCGTGCTCCGGGCAGGTCTCTTCAATCCGGATCGCCCGTCCCCAGGTGCTGCCGGGCAGGCTGATGTTGAACCGGCACTCCGGGTAGCCGGTGCACCCGATGAACTGCGAGACGCCAAGGTGCCGGATCCGGAGATCGTGGCCGCAAGCGGGGCAGGGGCCGAGGGTATGCTCCTCTGCGGTCTGCTCCATGATCTCCCCGCCGATCTCCTTCTCGTGCGCCTCAAGTTTGTCAAAGACCCGGTGGAGCATCTCCCGCGACTCGCCGATGACATCGTCACGAGAGCGCTGGCTCTGCTTGATGAGTTGCATATGCTCTTCAAGCGTCCGGGTCATCTCGGGCTCCGTGATTGTATCCGCGTGGTTGTCGAGCGCGTCCGTGACGGCTCGCCCAACGAGCGTCGGGCGGAGGGGGTTCCCCTCCACGTAGCGGCGGGAGACGAGTTTGCCGATCACCTCGTGCCGGGTGCTCTTCGTGCCGAGACCGAGTTCCTCCATCACCTGGATGAGCCGGCTCTGGGAATAGCGCGCCGGTGGCTGCGTCTGCTTCTCCTCGAGGTTCACCTTCTGGATCGGCAGGCGTTCGCCCGGGGTGAAGATCGGGAGGATATTCTCCTTTGCCTCCGAGTAGGGGTAGACCCGGCGCCACCCGGCGGAGAGGAGTCGGCCGCCCGTGGCAGTGTAAGGTTCGCCGGATGCGTCGAAGGTGCATTTGGTGGTCGTCCATGTCGCATCGGGGGAGAGGGTCGCAAGGAACCGCCGGACAATGAGTTCGTAGACCTTCCACCGGTCCTGACCGAGGGCCTCACGGGTCGCCGCCCCCGCGGGATGGATCGGCGGGTGGTCGGTGCTCTCCTTCTTGCCCCGGGTCGGGACCTCTCGCCGGTGCTGCTGCACCCAGGCAACATCCGCATCGAAGACCCCTCCCCGGAGCGTCTCGAGGACCCCGTTCAGGTCCAGGGACTTCGGGTAGACCGTGTTGTCAGTCCTCGGGTAGGATATGTACCCGTTCATGTAGAGGTCTTCGGCGATCCGCATTGCGTTCGCTGCCGAGAGACCCAGGCGGCTCGCCGCGACGATGAAGGTCGTGGTGTCGAATGGTGTTGGCGCCCGGTCGTTCTTCTGTCCCTCTTTCACGTCCGTGACCACGAGCGGCTCTTTTGTTCCCGCTTCTGCGGCGAGGGCTGCCTCGTGGTCAGTGAACCGTCCGGCGGTATGTCGTGCCTCCACCGGTTGGCCGTCCTTCTCGGTCGTGAGCGAGAGCATCCAGTAGGTCTGGGGGACAAAGTTCTCTATCTCACGTTCCCGGTCAACGATCATGGCGAGCGTCGGACTCTGGACGCGACCGACGGAGAGGATGTCCCTGCCGCCCCGCCGGGCAGCGAGGCTGATGAACCGGGTCAGCGATGCCCCCCACATAAGGTCAATCGCCTGGCGGGTCTCGCCGGCGGCCGCGAGAGCGAAGTCGAGGTCGGTCAGGTTCTCGAAAGCGGACCGGATCTCCGCCGGTGTTATAGCGGAGAAGCGGGCCCGGTTGATCCTGACCGAGGGGTTCACCGCACGGACGAGCTCGTAAGCCTCCTTACCGATGAGTTCCCCTTCGGTATCGTAGTCTGTAGCGATGGTGACGAGATCTGCCTTCTTTGATAGTTTCTGGATAAGACTGACTATCTTCTTCTCGGTCGGCTTCTTGACGGTGCCCGCATCGATGAGGCTTCTTGGGGTGTTGATCTCGCTCCTCCAGTTCGTGTAGCCTGGCTCGAAGTCCACCTCCACCACGTGCCCTTTGAGGCCCACCACCGTCTTGTTATCGAAGGAGTAGGTGGATACGCTCCCCTCTTTTACCGCCTTCACCTTCTCATTGCCCGCGAGTAACTGCGCGATCCGGTTTGCCGATATATTCTTCTCTGCGATGATCAGGTGCACTGCGGATTACACCTCGCCTATATCGATTGATTCGGATACGATTCGCCCGAGTTCCCGCGGGTCCGCCCGACCGCGGGTCTCCTTCATCACCTGCCCCACGAGGAAGTTTAAGGCGCCTGACTTCCCGTTACGGTAGTCCTCCACCGCCTGCGGGTTGGCGGCGATAACCGCCTGCACGGTTGCGGTGAAATCGTCTCCCGTGGTCTTGCCGAGGTTCTCGCGCTTCACGATCATGGCCGGCATATCGCAGGGCCTGCCTGCAGCGCAGGCATCCAGCATCTCTCGTAGCACCTGGACGCCGGCTTTGTCGGTGATGGTCTCCGACTTGAGGAGCCCGAGGAGTTCAGCAATGCGGCCGGGCGGGACGGCGGCGATGTTCATGTTGCGGTAGTTGAGCTCCCCGAGGAGGGTATCGGCCACCCAGGTGGCGGCGAGGGCCGGATCGAGATGAGCGACCTCCTCATAGAAGTCGGCGAGTTTCGGGTCGCCGGTCAGGGTCCGGGCGTGGTTCGCCGATATGCCGTACTGCGCCATGAACCGGTTCTTCCGGGCGACAGGAAGTTCGGGGAGGTCGATCTCCGCGACCCAATCCGCGACACGCATCGGCCGGAGGTCTGGCTCGGGGAAGTAGCGGTAATCGTGCTCCTCCTCCTTGCTGCGGGAGGAGGTGGTGATCCCGCGCCCCTCCATGAAGTGCCGGGTCTCTCTCGTCACCGTCTGCCCGCGCCGGAGCAGGTTCTTCTGCCGGGTCACCTCGAAGGTGAGGGCCTTCTCGACGCCTTTGTAGGAGGATATGTTCTTGACCTCAACCCGGACTGAGCCCTCGAGCGATACGTTTGCATCCACACGGAGAGAGCCCTCCCGGTCGCCGTCGAAGACACCGAGGTACTCGAGGATCGTCCTGAGCTTGTTGAGGAACCGGCGTGCCTCCTGCGGGGAGCGCATATCCGGTTCGGTGACGATCTCAAGGAGCGGGATACCCGATCTGTTATAGTCGACGAGCGAGTACTTCGAGGCACCGCTGACGTGGACGAGCCTTCCCGGGTCCTCTTCGAGGTGTACCCGGGTGATCCGGACGATCTTCTCGTGCCCCTCATCGTCCTCAATCTCGACTGTGCCGGCGACCGCGAGCGGCTTGTCGTACTGGGTGACCTGGTAGGCCTTCGGGAGGTCGGGGTAGAAGTAGTTCTTCCGGGCGAACTCTGACTCCTCCAGCACCTCCATATCGAGGGCTTTTGCCACACGGAGGCCGTACTCGACCGCCTTTCGGTTCAGGCGCGGAAGCGCCCCGGGAAGCCCGAGGCAGACCGGACAGCAGTGGGTGTTGGGCTCGTCGTCGCGGTAGTCCGTCGAGCACCCGCAGAAGAGCTTCGTCGCTGTCGCGAGCTGGACGTGGATCTCAAGTCCGACGATCGTCTTCATCTCCTCACCTCCTGCTCGTAGGCAAAGGCAGCGTCGACGACACGCTCGTCCTCAAACTGCCTTCCCATCAACTGGAGGCCCACGGGGAGGCCGTCCACCCTGCCGCATGGGACTGATATTGCCGGGATTCCAGCGAGGTTCGCCGGTGCCGTGAGTATATCGGCGAGGTAGAGCGAGAGCGGGTCGGTCTTCTCACCGAGCCGGAAGGCCACAGTAGGCATCGTCGGGCCGGCGATGACGTCTGCGTCGCGGAGGGCCCGTTCGAAGTCCTGCCGTATGTTCCGGCGGGCCACCTGCGCCTTCGCGTAGTACCTGCCGGCGTAGCCGGCCGAGAGGGCGAAGGTGCCGAGCATGACCCGGCGCCGGACCTCGGTCCCGAAGTTTGCCTGCCGGAGTTCCTGGTAGGCCTCGTGCCAGGTCTTTCGGGTATCGACCGCCGGACCGTAGCGGACGCCGTCGAACCGCGCGAGGTTCGAGGAGGCCTCGCCCGTGCAGATGACGTAGTAGGCCGCAAGCGCATACTGCATGCCGGGGATGCTCACCGGGACTGTATCGGCCCCGAGGTTCTCGAGGACGCCGATGGCGTCCCGGACCGTCTCCGCGATGCGGGGGTCCACACCCTCCCCGAAGTACTCCTCAGGTATCCCGATCCGCAGGCCCGCAATGTCGGCCGAAGGCTGGTGGTCATACGGCCGGTCGAGCATCGTCGAGTCGCGAGGGTCGTACTTCGCGATCACCGACATAAGTCTCGATGCGTCCTCCACTGTCCGTGCCATCGGTCCGATCTGCTCAAGGGAGTTTGCGTAGGCGACGAGGCCGTAGCGAGAGACCCGGCCGTAGGTGGGTTTGAGTCCCACGATCCCGCAAAATGCCGCGGGACAGCGGATGGAACCACCGGTGTCGGTGCCGAGCGCCATCGGGACGAGGCCTGCGGCGACTGCGGCGGCGCTCCCGCCTGATGACCCGCCGGGTACCCGTTCCGTGTCCACCGGGTTCTTGGTGGGGCCAAACGCGCTCGTCTCGGTGGTGGAGCCCATGCCGAACTCGTCCATGTTGGTCTTCCCGACGATCGCGGCCCCTTCTCTCCGGAGGAGTTC
>JALNXI010000205.1 GCA_023230425.1 Methanoculleus sp.
GGTGCCGGCAAGGAAGTTCTTCGGGACGATCGACTCCGCCTCGATGGGAATGAACGACCTCGGGCCGGGTTTCATAGCGAGCGTGACCTTCATATCTCCGCCTCCGTCTCGATGCACCGGTTTCGGTTCAGGTACTCCTCCTGCACGGGGTAGTTCCTCATCCGGACCGTGTAGTAGCGGTCGAACTTCTCGATGAAGTCGGGGTCTTTCCCCATATCGTAGGCCTCAGAGACCTTCGGTCTGACCCAGAACGTGGCGTTGCTCCCGTCGACCAGACACTCGCCCCTCCGGGCGACGACCCGGCCCCGCTTGATCGTGTACTCGGTCCGGCCGAACGCCTCGATAACCTTCCGGTAGTCGATCGACGGATCGATCTCGTCGATACGGAGCGGGTAGATGGCGATGTCCGCCTCGGCGCCCGGCCCGAGATGGCCTTTCCCGAGATCCTGGATACCGAGCGCCTTCGCCTGGCCGGCCCGGGTCATCACCGCGATCTCGTACCAATCGAGCTCCCGCTCGATCGCCGGGAGGGGCGCCCTTGCCGCGGTATCGGGGTGGACCGTGGCGAACTCGGCGTCGCGATACCGCTTGCTCATCAGGAGGGCGACGATCTCCGGGTAGCGGACGAACGGTGCACCGTTCGGGTTATCCGTCGTGAGCAGGCACTGCCAGGGGCTCTTCGTGAGGAGCGCGAGCTCAAGACCGATCGCCCACATGATCGAGTTGACCAGATTCTTGCGCCGGTAGGTGACCGGTATGATCCCGGAACCGGTCTCGAGTTCCACGTCGTGGTTGCTCCACTTGTCGTGGTGGAGGCGGTAGAGGTTGAACTCCATCGGCCCGTCGGCGGTCATCGTGGTCGTCCGACCAAACATCACCTGCCCCATATCCATGACGATCTGCGGGCGCATGTTGACGAAGTTCGCTATCGGTTCGCTCTTCGAGCAGAAGTCCTTCCACCCCGAACCGCCGTAGGCGTGGAACTGGACGTGGGTGGCATACAGGGTCTGCCGCTTCCGGTTCAGGTCCGGTATGAGGCCGAGAGACCCGAGCGTGCAGGTGTAGTTCCCCGGCGTTCCGAGGTTGTTGCAGTGGAGGTGGACCGAGTGCGGGAGATGGAGAAGTTCGTTCGCCTCGACGACCGACCTGATGATCTCGGCTGGCGTCACCTCGAAGTAGGGCACCGGGTCCCTGATGCACGAGACGTTCTTGCCCCACTGCCATGCCTCGGTGCCGCCGGGGTTCGTGAGTTTGACGCCGAATCCCTTCACCGCCCGGAGCGTCCAGGCGATGATAGCCGCAACTCGCTTTATGTCGCCGTCACGGATCGCCTCCATGACCCCCCAGTTCCCGTCGAAGAGGACGTTTGCCATCGTATCCTGGAGCGGGGTGTAGAGGAACTCCTCGTGGGTGTGGCGGGCTTCGAGTGGCGCCATCGCGCCCTCGAGCAGGGTGGTGTAGCCCATAACGCTGTAGCGGTAACTGTTGCCGTAGGTCGTCGGGACGCTGTATCCGGACGTGGCGTGCAGCGGCCCGCGCCGGGGCGTCCTCCCCGCCCGCATATCCTCAGGGCTCATATACCGCCCGAAGTTCACCTTCGTCCCGCAGATATGGGTGTGCGAATCGATCCCGCCCGGCAGGGTGAGCGCGCCGCGGGCGTCGATCACCTCCGCCGCACCGCTCACCTCCTCGACGATCCTGCCGTCGCGTATGGCGATATCCATTGTCTCGGCGTTGATGCCCCGGAGAGGATCGATCACACAGGCGTTCTTGATCAAGAGTTCGTTCATCGCCCTCGCACCTCCTGCATCAGGGCGTACATCTGGAATAGGACATCCCTATCGGACGGATAGTCAGTGGAGAGAACTCTCCGCGTCCGGATAGGCACCCCGTCCATCCGATAGGCCGTCCCCACAGCATCGATGCCGGTCACCGCCACCGGGATCTGGACGTTGCAGAATGCGGTGGTGGCGTTCGGGTAGGGGTCAAGCTGGACCACCGGGATCTCGGCGAGGTGTTCCAGGCACCGGCGCGGGAAGTGGGCGGCCGGGTCGCTCCCGACGATCAGCGCCGCGTCGCACTCCTTCCGGGCCAGGATATCCACCGCCGTGGTCTCCCCGGGGTTATAGAAGGCTATCCCCCGCGAGAAGTCGATACCGAAGGGGTAGCCGGTCATCCAGGTATTCACTTCGTTGGACCCATAGACATTGTAGTGGCCCCGCATCGCCGATATGGTGAACTTCGTGTGCCGGCTCAGCTCGGAGACGAGTTCGATGGCGTTTCTGATGTTCTTGTACTTCCCCCGGGTCATCGTGAGCCCGACCCCGAAGTAGACCGCACCGAACTTCGCCCCTTTGCAGAGGTTTGCCACCCGGACGAGCTGCTCCCGGGTGACGCCCGCGACCGTCCGCGGGATCGTCTCCGTCTTTCCCTGGACGATCGCCCGGAGCGCGGAGAGGACCGCGTAGTCTCCGCCGGGCTTGATCTGCACGAACTCGTCGGCGATGTTCGCAGTCTGGGTCCTCCGGATGTCCACGACGATCACCTTCCGGTCGCGGAAGGCGTTCTCGAGGAAGAACCCGTCCGCATAGCGCGTGTACCGGGAGAGGTGGCGCGGGTGAGCGTCGATTGGGTTCGAGCCCCAGTAGATCACGAGGTCGGCCCGGTTCTTCACGACACCGAGCGTACACCCCGGGTGCCCGACCTCCTGGATGGCGAGGATCGACGGCCCGTGGCAGACCGACGAGGTGTTGTCGATGACGCCCCGTATGAGTTCGGCCATGTGCACCCCCACGCACTGCGCCTCCCCGTGGGTGCCGCTCCACCCGTAGAGGAGCGGGCGCTCGGCCGAAAGAAGCGTATCGGCGGCATACCGGATCGCCTCATCGTACGTGATCTCCTTCCATCCATCCCCATCGCGCAGGATCGGGCCTTTCAGCCTCTCTTCGCCCATGAACTTCGTTGTTCCGAGCTCGCAGGCGTTCGCAACCGCGACTACCCGGTTCTCCTCCACTTCCACCTCGATGTCGTCGCAGAGGCATCCGCAGAAGGGACAGACCACATCTTTAACGATCATAGGCCAGGCCTCCCAGGTCTTCCATCAGTCCGTGAACGGTCTTGGGTTCTTCGTCCGTCGGTTCGATCTCCACCTCATGCGACTTGAAGTCCGGCATACCGGTGGAATGTGTATCGGCAGCGATGATGTGGTTTGCATACGGTCCGTAAGGGACGAAGACGGTGCCCATCTCGACCTCGCCCGACGCAACCGCCCGCATGACGACCGTCCCACAAACCCCGGTCAGCATGACTGTATCCTGGTCGGCAAGCCCGAGTTCCAGCATATCGAACTCGTGCATGAAGCAGGTCGAGGTCTCCTCCGCGTAGGCGGCAGAGGTCTTCTTCTCGACAGTCACACCCTGGTTCACCGTCCGCCCGGTGATCATGAGAAACGTCATGCCTCCGCCTCCTCTCCCTGCACCCCTTCCACCATGCGGGCGACCCTGATTGCACGGTTCGGGCAGTTGGTCTCGCAGGTCTTGCACCCCGTGCACTTCTCCTCGTGGAGTATCTTTACCCGGCCGCCCTCGATTCGCATGATGACCTCATCGCTCGACGACGTCCCGGTCCCCGCAAGCTGGGGGTCTACCTGCTTGTTGATCGGGCAGGAGACACAGCAGTTCCCGCACCGCATGCAGAGGGTATCATCGACCTCCAGGCGGTACCACGACCGGAACGCCGTCCCATCGTGCCGGGTGACGTCGAGGATTCGCCCGCTTGTAAGGACGCCTTCGGGGCACGCCTCGACGCAGAGTCCGCACCTGATACAGTGGCCCGGATAGACCTCCGGTTCCCACGCGTCCTTGCGGCGGAGCACCTCGATGGCCTCGGGCGCCGGACAGATCATCATGCAGGTGAAGCACCCCGTGCACTCCTTCTCCGTCCGGGACGGGTAGTCCTTGAAGTACGGGGGGGTGACCAGGGGTGCGGTCTTTGCGAAGAAGAACTTTTTCAGCCATTCCGGCCGGAGGAACTCCCGCACGTAGTAGACGATCGATCGCATATCCTCACCTCTCGTTGCACGCGATGCAGGGATCGCTGCTGATGAACGTCGACGTCACGTCCGCTATCGACGTGGCATCCCTGATCATCGAATGGGCGCAGGCCTCGATGTTCATGATCGACGGCGTCCGGATAGCGATATCGAGCACCCTGCCGTATTCGTCGGTCTTTATGGAGTAGGTCAGCTCGCCCCGGGG
>JALNXI010000206.1 GCA_023230425.1 Methanoculleus sp.
CTTCATGGGCTACGTCTTCTGCGCCGATGCCTTCCTTCGGGAGAAGCGGGACGGCACCATCGAGACGCTCCTCTGCACACCGGTCTCTCTCCGCGGCCTCTGGGAGGGAAAGGCCGCCGGGGTCGCCGTGCCGGCATACCTAATGACCCTCGTCTCGGCTGCAGTGACCGCCGCGACGGTCTCTGCCCTCACCGACGCCCCGGTCATCGCCGAGCCCCTGCTCCTCTTCCATCTCGCGGCCGTTGTCCCGGTCTGGGTCGCAGCCTCGGCCGGGCTCATCGGCGCGGCCCAACTCGCGCTCGGGATGCGGGAAAACCAGATCCTCGGCTTCGTCTTCATCTTCGGGTTCATCTTCCTCATCATCGCGCTCCAAGAAGTCGCACCGGGCGGGCCGGGCCTCTCGGTGATGACGGAGGCAGTCCTTGCGGCCGCCGGGATAGCACTCGTCGCCCTCGCCCGCTTCATCGCGGGGAAGGTGACACGGGAACGGGTCGTCCTGACGATACCGTGAGGTGCGGGGCCCGGGGATACAACTGAGAGAACACACCCCAACTACCCCTGGACGGAAGTATGATATACCGGTGCGACAGGGATGCACGTGCTATGCAGGAGGAGCACGATCTCCCGGCCCGCATCCTCCGTGCCCTCCGGTTCCGGCCGAAGGGCATGACCATCACCGAGGTGGCAAAACAGCTCGGCGTCACCCGGAACTCGGTCTCGAAGCACCTTGAGATCCTCCAGATCGCGGGCAAAGTCGACGTCCGGCAGATCGGGAACGCAAAACTCTACTCCCTCGCCCAGCGTGTCCCGATCTCCGCGTTCCTCTGCTTCACGAAGAATCTGATTCTGATCCTCGACGCCGACCAGCGGATCGTCCAGGTCAACGACCAGTGCTTGAAGCACCTCCGGTGTTCAAAGGAGAACCTGATCGGCCGGACCGTCCGCGAGGCCGCCCTCCCCGTCGTCTCCACCCCGGAGGCGCTCGCGGTGATCGATGAGCTTGAGCGGGAGCAGGTGATCGCCGACATCCGCTACGCGCGGGAGGACGGGGAGTTCTTCTACCAGATGCAGGCAATCCCGACGACCTTCGAGGATGGGGATAAAGGGTGCACCCTTGTCCTCGAGGATATCACCGAGCGGAAACGATACGTCAGGAATATGGAGTTTCTTGCCCGGACCGCGATGGAGCTTGTCGATATGCCGCCGGAGGCGGACATCTACCAGTACATCGCCGAGACAATTGTGAAAGTTGTTCCGAACCCACGGTGTTACGTGCATTCCTATGACGAGGCCAAACAGGAGTTCTTCATACGTGCGATGACTCCCGATAGCATCCGGAACAAGGTGAAGGAGATCATAGGAGAAGATCCCGTCGGCATGGTCTTCCCCGTCCGCGGGGTCTTTTACGCTGCCCCATTCAATGAGTCCTCATCGACGTTTTTCGCCATGAGAGAGATGCACTTTCGTCCCTATTTTGAGGATGAACAGTTATCGTTTGAAGATGCATGCCTGCACGTATTCCCTGAAGATACCTACGAGAGGCTCCAGCAGAGGTTTGAGGTCGCGAAGATATACCTCACCGGGCTGGTATGGCAGGAACAACTATTCGGTCTGGTCGGGATATGCATGGGACCCGATGAGGTACTTGAGGACAAACATGCAATCGAGTCCTTCCTCCGCCAGGCCTCCATTGCCCTTGCCCGAAGGCAGACCGAAGAACGGCTCCGCCGGAGCGAAGCCCGGTTCCGGGATCTGATCGACTCCTCGCCCGTCCCGTCTGCTGTCATCGAGAGTGGCGGCCGCTACGCCTACATCAACCGGGCGTTCACCGACCTCTTCGGGTACACGCTCGAAGACATCCCCACCGGGAAGGACTGGTTCCGGCTCGCGTTCCCCGACGAGACGCAGCGCCGCGAAGCGATCGCCGTCTGGAAGGCAGACCGGGAGCAGGCCGGCCCCGGTCGGCCCCGGCCGCGGACGTTCTCCGTCCGGTGCAGGGACGGGGAGGAGAAGGCGATCCGCTTCTCGCCGGTTGAACTCTCGGACGGGACAGAGTATGTCACCTACGAGGACGTCACCGAGGAGCGCCGGGTCTATGGGACGCTGCTTGGCGAGATAGCGCAGTTGCGAAAAAAGTAATGTGTTTCCCGGCGGGCGCGGGACGCCGGAAATCACTGTTGCCGGCCCCCGTTAAAGCGTCTCATCGCCGTAGAGGTAGGGCCTGAGGGGCTCCGGGATCGTGACCGAACCGTCCTCGTTCTGGTAGTTCTCAAGGATCGCCCGGATCGCGCGCGACGTCGCGATCGCGGTGCTGTTGAGGGTATGCACGTAGCGCTTCGACGTAAATTCGACCGGGTCGCGCACCTTGATGTTCAGCCTGACCGCCTGGTAGGCCGTGCAGTTCGAGCACGATACCGCTTCACGGTAGCGCTCCTCGCGCGGCATCCAGACCTCGAGGTCGTACTTCTTTGCGGCGACGGTCCCGATATCTCCCGTGCAGATCGAGACGATCCGGTAGGGGAGGCCGAGCTGCTGGAAGACCTCCTCGGCGTTCGCCAGCAGTTCTTCATGGAGGTCCCAGGACTGCTCAGGCGGGCAATAGATGAACTGCTCCACCTTATGGAACTGGTGGACCCGGAAGAGCCCCTTCGTATCGATCCCATGCGCCCCGATCTCGCGCCGGAAGCACGGGCTCACTCCTGCAAGCCGGAGCGGGAGGTCCTTCTCTTCGAAGATCTCATCGCTGTACATCGCGGCCATCGGGTGCTCGCTCGTCGCGATAAGGTACTCATCCTCGCCGTCGATCTTGTACATGACGTTCTCGAAGTCGGCAAGGTCGGTCACGCCCTCGTATGCGGCCCGGTTCAGCATGTACGGGGGGACGATCGGGGTATACCCGCGCGCAACAAGGAGGTCCATCGCAAACCGCTGGAGCGCCATATCGAGCAGGGCGAGCCTGCCCTTCAGGAAGTAAAATCCGGCGCCGGAGATCTTTACCGCGCGTTCGAAGTCGGCCCAATCATGCTCGACGGCAAGCGCGCCGTGGTTCTTCAGGTCGAACGCGGGAACCTTCGGTTCGCCCCATCGCCGGATCTCGACGTTCTCGGTATCATCCTTGCCGATGGGCACGCTCTCGTGCAGTATGTTCGGAAGCCGCATCAGACGGTACCTGACTGCTTCGGTGAGCGTATCATACTCCGTCTCCGCCTCCTTGACCCGCCCGGGAAGGTCTGCCGCCTCGGTGAGGAGTTCTGCAATATCTCTCCCCGCCTTCCTTGCCTGGCTGATCTCGCGGGATATGACGTTCCTCCGGTTGCGCAGTTCTCCGATCGCCACGGTGAGTTCCCGTGCCCTCCGATCCATCTCCAGCACCTCGTCGACCCAGGCAAACTTCTCGGTATCTCCTCTCTTCGTGAGGTCTGCCCTGACGATCTCGGGGTGTGCACGAACGAACTTCAACTCAAGCATACTCTCTCTCTGTACATTTCGCCATGACGGTATATGGTCATGTTGCCCTTCTCCAGGGTTGAGTGCAGGCGACCCGGGGGCAGAACGCCTGGACCGGGTTCTTGCCGCCCCATCGAAAACCTATTCTTATATTCCCCGGCGAACCAACCCATTTAGCATGGAAAAGAACCAGAAGATCATCTTGATGATAGGCGGCCTCATTACGCTCGGGCTGCTCTTCATCGACGTCTTCTTCGCCCTCATAGCGCTGGTCTTTGTGCTTGTCCTCCTGATGAGTATCCATATCATGGGAGAGACCGGCAATTACCCGCTCATCACTGCAGAACTCTCGGAAGATGCCCGGGAGATCCTCGTGACCAATACGGGCACTGCCCGGGCACAGAAGATTCATGTCGCCCTCGTCCCGCTCGACATCGAGTTTGATCTCGCTTCGCTCGACCCGGATGAGAAATCCGGATTTGGCCTTGCTTCCATGGTCTCTGAGGCAAAAGCCGTCGTCACGTACGAGAACGCCGATGGCCAGAAGTTTATGCGTTCGTACCCGCTCACGGCGCTCGGGGCCGGGCACGACCCGACGGAACCGATGTTCCCGCTCTTTGAGCATCGGTGAGGGGACGGGGATGCGGGAGGGCGCTCGCGGCACCGACCGTGACGCGTTCCCTGCGCGACCGGCGGTACGGCGGGAGTTTAAGCACCCCCGGGTGCGTGCTGCGACCGGCGGACCCTCATATCCGGGAATAACTCAACAAAAAACAGGTTTTCAGGATGCGAGGTACTCGATCGTCCG